>CAISGS010000362.1 GCA_903884915.1 uncultured Caulobacteraceae bacterium
AGACACGGTTTCACCTTGCTTCTGAAGGACCAAGGGCCTGAGCACAGATTGAGTTCAACACCGCAGTTTTACCGGCTATAAGGCGGTCATGTCTATTGCTACTGTTCACATCATCGGTGGCGGCCTAGCCGGTTCAGAGGCGGCCTGGCAGGCGGCTGAGGCGGGCGTGCCGGTCATCCTGCACGAGATGCGCCCCGTGCGCGGCACCGAGGCCCATCAGACCGAGGGCCTGGCCGAACTGGTCTGTTCCAACTCGTTCCGGTCGGACGATTGGGAACATAATGCCGTTGGCCTGCTCCATGCCGAGATGCGTCGCTGCCACTCGATCATACTCAGCTGTGCCGACGTCCATCAGGTGCCCGCGGGCGGGGCATTGGCCGTGGACCGGGAGGGCTTTTCGGCGGCCGTCACCGCTCGGCTCGAAGCCCACCCCCTGATCACCATTCTGCGCGAAGAGGTCGAAGGCCTGCCGCCAGCGGACTGGAACAATGTCATTGTCGCGACCGGTCCCCTGACCACCCCTGCCCTGTCGCAAGCCATCTTGGACCTGACCGGCGAGGGGCAACTGTCCTTCTTCGACGCCATCGCCCCGATCATCCATACGGACAGTATCAATATGGACATTGCGTGGCGTCAGTCGCGCTATGACAAGGAAGGCCCCGGCGGCGACAAGGCGGCCTATATCAACTGCCCCATGAACAAGGAGCAGTATGAGGCCTTCATTCAGGCCCTGCTCGACGGCCCAAAGACCGAGTTCAAAGAGTGGGAAAATGTGCCCTATTTTGACGGCTGCCTGCCTATCGAGGTGATGGCTGAGCGGGGTCATGAGACCCTGCGCTGGGGACCGCTCAAGCCCGTCGGCCTGACCAATCCGCGCGATCCGCTGGTCAAGGCCCACGCCATTATCCAGCTGCGTCAAGACAATGCCTTGGGCACTCTTTACAATATGGTCGGGTTCCAGACCAAGCTGAAGCACGGCGTTCAGGCCGATGTGTTCCGCATGATCCCAGGCCTTGAGAATGCCCAGTTCGCGCGGCTTGGCGGCCTGCACCGCAACACCTTCATCAACTCCCCTCGCCTGCTCGACACGGCCCTTCGGCTCAAGGCGCAGCCGCGCCTTCGCTTTGCCGGTCAGGTCACGGGCGTTGAGGGCTATGTCGAGAGTGCCGCTATCGGCCTGCTGGCCGGGCGCTTTGCCGCCGCGCAGGCGCTGGGTCAGGAATTGGCCCCGCCGCCGCCCACGACCGCGCTAGGCGCCCTGATCGACCATATTACCGGCGGACACCTCGAAGGCGGCGCGTTCCAACCGATGAATATCAATTACGGCCTCTTACCGCCGATGGAACCGCCCAAGATCGACCATGAGGGCAAGAAATTGCCGCTCAAGGAACGGGGGCGGGCCAAGAAGCGGCTCATGAGCGTGCGCGCTCTGGCCGATCTGGAATCCTGGCTGCAGGGTTAGACTTGGCCGGTCAGGCTAGCCAAGAAGATCCGCAGTGATTTGGAGAAGGGTCCGGGCCGCTTGCCTGCACCATAGGACCGCGCCAAGGCCGCTTGGGCAATCGCCGGAAAGGCCGCAACGGGCAGATCGGCCAAAGCCGTGCGCGCGGCCTTGAGGTCGTAGTCAATCTGCCCCCGCACCCAGCCTTGTGCCAAGTCTGGTGACAACCGGCCAGCCCCAAGCAGCGCCCCAACTCCATAGGCCCGCGCCGCGCTTCGGATGGCATGCGGGTCTGTGCCCGGAGACAGGATCGACAGGGTCAGCGCGCTAAAGACCACCTGCGTGGCATCGACATGGGCCAGCACCGCCTCTTCACTGTCCAGCATCGTGCGGCCCAGATCATCCATCCGTGCCTCGATCAGGCTGTTGAGCAGCACCGGGGACAGGGTATAACGCTCGAGCACATCGGCCAAGGCGAGGGCCGCAGGGTGGGCCCTGGGCGCGAGGCCACGGCCCATCTCATCAAGGGCCTCAGACCACCAGGTCAGACGAATTTCGCCCATAAAGGCATCACTGACCAGATCTCGAACCTTGGCCAACTCATGGTCGAAGGCGAGGATGGCCAGCACGTCGGCCCGCGCCTGCGGATCAGCTATCAGTCGGCTGGCCAACCACCGGTCGGGGTCCACGCGCTTGATCAGGCTATCAATATCGTCCGTCATATCTTTGAAATGGTCCGATTGAGCCGACAAAAAAGGGGCCTGCCGTTGCCAGCAGGCCCCTTGATTGATTGATCCTGATCTTAGCCGAACAGGGTTTGGTTCATGGTCATGGTCACCAGCATGGGGATCGACAGCAGCAGGTTGGTGCGGCTGAACAGCATGGCGGTCCGGCCAGCCTTGGCCTTTGCATCGGCATCGGCCTCAACAAGGCCCAGAGCGATCTTCTGGTTTGGCCAGATGAACAGCCAGACGTTCAAGAACATGATCGTCGCCATCCACATGCCCACGCCGATGAACACGGTCTGAGGATTGGCAAAGCCTTCCAGCGCGCCTAGCGTATAGGCCTGCACCAGATAGCCACGGTTCCAAGCCAGCACGATACCGGCCAGCAGGGTGGCCACAGCGGCCCAACGGAACCAGAACAGGGCTTCAGGGGCGATATATTTGGTCACGCCCGCCTTCAGCTCAGCCGGGACGCTTGGCATCATCCGGATCTGAACGAAGTTGAAATAGTACAGCAGGCCGATCCACAGGATGCCTGCGAAAACGTGGATCATGCGGAACACGCCTTGCCAGAAGATGGCGTCGGTGCTGCCGTGATGGACGCGGTAACCGGCGACCAAGATCAGCGCCAAGACGACACTCACGATGATGGTGTTTCTAAAGTTTTGCAGCAGACCTGCCATGTTGTCCTCCCAAGAAGCCCACAGGAGCCTCGATTAGAGGTGCAATATACGGCGATTTGACACGCCCATGGAAGGGGGAATGAACAGAGGGCCTAAATGGCGATCAGGGCGGCCGCTAAACGTCGCCCTTCGGCGGCCAAGACATTGTACATGCGGGCGGCTGTGGCCGTGTCCATGAACTCCAGACCAATGCCCGCCCGTTGCAGGGCCTCACGCACAGACCGGGGCGGCAGGGCCTGAACCGCGCCGGTACCAAGCAGCACAAACTCCACCGCACCCAAACCCGCCGCAAAGACCGGCGCGAGGTGATCTGGAGTCAAGGCCTCTAGGCTTGTCGCCTGCCAAGGCTGGGCCGCATCATCAAGGATCAGCAGCGAGCCCTCATGGCGCTGGCCAGAGACCCGAAAGCCTCCGCCGCCATAGGCATCGATGGAGGGCGGATGACGCAAGGCCCTAGCCCTTTAGGACCGTAGCGATGGGCTCGGCCTCATCGTTCCGCTTCACACCCCACAGAAGGATGATCGGCGATGCGACATAAACCGATGAATAGGTGCCGATAATGATGCCGAAGATCAGGGCGATGGAGAAGCCGTGCAGGGCCTCACCGCCAAAGATCGCCAGACCCGACAGGGCCAAGATGGCGGTCACACCGGTGATGATCGTCCGGGACAGGGTCTCGTTGATCGACAGGTCGATCACATCCCGAAGCGGCATCTTCTTATATTTCCGCAAATTTTCGCGCAGGCGGTCGAAAACCACGACCGTGTCGTTCATCGAATAGCCGATAATGGTCAAGATCGCGGCGATCATGGTCAGGGTAAATTCAAGCCTCAGCAGTACGATCAGGCCAAAGGTCAAGATCACGTCGTGGAACAGGGCCACCACCGCGCCGAGACCGAACTGAAGCTCAAAGCGGAACCAGATATAGAGCAGCATCAGACCAATCGCGACGCCCAGCGCCATGATCCCGTTGCGGAACAGCTCGCCTGACACCTTAGGCCCCACCACCTCTGTGCGCGAATAGGTCACCGGACCGATGGCCGCATTCAGGGCCGTCTTGACCCGGTCCACAGTTTGGGCCGGATCAGAGCCCTCTGGCGTCTGAAAACGGATCAGGGCGTCGTTGGGGGCGCCGAAGGCTTGAACCTGCACATCACCCAAATTGAGCGCACCGAGCGTGGACCGCACAGTGCCCAAATTGACTGACTTAACGCCGGTATTGAGCTCGAGCACCGTTCCGCCCTTAAAGTCGATACCGAAGTTCAATCCAGGACGATAGAGCCCAACCGCGGTCGCTAAGACGGCGATTACGGACAGGACGGCTGCGGCACGCGCAAAGCCGACGAAATCCAGATTGGTCTTTTCTGGAAGCAGTTTGATGAACGGCCAGAACATAGGCTTCGCCTTATACAATCGGGAGTTTTTTGGGACGAACAACGCGGAACCACCAGGCAATCAGAACCTGCGTGATCAGGACCGAGGTAAAGACCGAGGTGATAACCCCGATCGATAGGGTCCAGGCAAAGCCCCGAACGGGACCCGATCCGAACTGGAACATGATCAGGGCCGCCAAGATGGTGGTGACATTGGCGTCGATAATGGTGGTCATGGCCTTGGAATAGCCCGCCTCAGCCGCAGCGATGGGGGTTCGCCCTGCCCTGACCTCGTCACGCATCCGCTCATAGATCAGCACGTTGGCGTCAACCGCCACGGCCAGCGTCAAGATCAGGCCCGCAATACCGGGCAAGGTCAGGGTTGCTTGGGTGACGCTCATCAAGGCGACGATCAGAAGGCCATTGACGACCAAGGCCGCAGCCGCAAAGCCTCCAAACAGACCATAGGCCAAGATGATGAAGGTAAAGATCAGCGAGGCCCCTAGAAGCGTCGAGAACTGGCCCGCCTGTACGGCATCCGCACCGAGCTCAGCGCCCACCGTGCGCTGCTCTTCGACCTTCAGAGGGGCAGGCAAGGCACCGGCGCGCAGCAGGACGGCCAATTCATTGGCGCTGGCCTCGGTGAAGTTACCGCTGATCTGGCCAGAACCGCCGCGAATGGGTTCATTGATGCGCGGGGCCGAGATGATCTTGCCGTCGAGGACGATGGCGAAACGCTTGCCCGTATTGTCCGCGGTGGCGTCGCCAAAGCGGCGCGCCCCTTGGCCGTTAAAGCGGAAGGACACGACCGGTTGGCCGGCCTGATCGAAGGATAGACGCGCATCGGTCAGCATCTCGCCCGACACGACTGCCCGACGCTTGACCAGTTGAACCGGCTCGGACGGCTCTTCGCTGGGCAGAAGTTCCGAGCCCGGCGGAATACGGCCCGCAGCCGCTTCCTGTAACGGGACACTGTCATCGACCATCTGGAAGGTCAGCTTGGCGGTCTGGCCGATCACGTTCTTCAAACGCTCAGGGTTACTCTCACCCGGGGCCTGAACCACGATGCGGTTGGTGCCCTGACGGATGATGGTTGGCTCGCGGGTGCCGAGGGCATCAATCCGGCGGCGGATAATTTCGATCGATTGCTCGACCGCCTTTGCGCCCTCCGCATTCAGCGCCTCCTGTACGAGCGAAAGCTCGATGGTCTGATCGCCTAAGACCTGAAGGGTCATATCCCGACCGCCAGGTGCGCCAGCCAGCGGCTGACCCAGGCGGCTCAGGGCTTTGCGTGCCGCCTCGACTTGAGTGGGATCGGTCACCCGAACCGTGACCAAGCCATTGACCTGACCAAGGCCCGTAAAGACGATCTGTTCGGAGCGCAGGGTACCGCGCACATCCTCAAGCAGATTGGCCAAACGCTCACGCTTCAGCGCATCGGTGTCCACCTCAAGCAAAAGGTAGGAGCCACCCTGCAGGTCGAGGCCCAGATTGAGCTTCTGATGCGGAGCCCAGGCTGGAACCTGATCCATTACCGACTTGGGCAGGATGTTGGGCAAGGTGAACACAAGGCCGAACAGAAGTGCGGCTGTACAAGCAATCACCTTCCAGCGGGCAAGATTGAGCATGGGCTTGGACTTTCGGCGCCTAGGGCGGGCAGCAATATCAAAAAAGACG
>CAISGS010000363.1 GCA_903884915.1 uncultured Caulobacteraceae bacterium
AGACCCGCTCAGCCAGCGGCTTTTCATAGCAGATGTCCCCGGCGCAGATCAGATCGACCTTGGGCGGGGCAGCGTCCAACAGATCGCGCTCGGTAAAGGCGACCTCGACGCCATTGGCCAGAGCATTGGCCTCAACGGCTGCGGCGCAGAAGGGATCGATGTCGGACCCCAAAGCGTGGAGGGCTCCGGCCTTCATGGCGGCAATGGCCACCATGCCCGAGCCAGTGGCAAAATCGATGCATGTCCGGCCCGCTGCCTCATGGGGATGGTCGAGCAGATAGCGCGCGATGGCCTGTCCGCCTGCCCAAGCAAAGGCCCAGAACGGCGGCGCTAGACCCAATTCGCCCAGCGCCTCCTCGGTCATCCGCCAGATCGGCGTGATCTCATCGGCCAGATGTAGGATCAGTTCCGGCGCATGGGGCGGATGCTGCAGCCTTGTATTATCGAGGATGAAGGCGCGCGGATCGGTGATCATGATGGCTGTTCTATCCGCCCGCGCCAAGGTGCCAAAGCCCCGCGATCAGGGCCGCGCAGAGCAGCAATCCGGCATCGCGGTTTGAGCGGAACAGGACCAGCGCCCCTGCCGGATCATCCACCCTGAGCGACCGGGCTTGGCGTACCAGATGCAACGCGAACAGGGCCAGCAGTGGCAGGCTCAAGGGGCCGAGGTGCGCCATATAGAGACTGCCAAGGGCAAGGGCGATGGCCACCAGATAAAAGCCCATCACCGCCTTGGGTGCCGCATCACCGAGCCGCCGCGCCGATGACTTAACCCCGGCCAGAGCGTCATCCTCAAGGTCCTGCACCGCATTGATGGTGTCATAGCCGAGGGTCCAGAAGATGCCGCTGGCATAGAGCAGAAGGGCCGGGACCGATAGGCCGCCGGTCGCTGCTGCAAAGCCAAGCAGAACGCCCCAGTTGAAGGTCAGGCCCAACCACGCCTGCGGCCACCAGGTGATGCGCTTCATAAAGGGATAGGCCGCGACCAGCGCTAGCGACCCAACCCCCAAGGCGATGGCCACCGGCGGCAGGCTGATCAGGATCAGGAAGCTTAAGAGACAGCAGCCCAGCGTGAAGGCCCAGGCCTGTTTGACGCTGATACGCCCTGAAGGGATCGGCCGACCCGCCGTTCGCGCCACCTTGGCATCGAAATCACGGTCGACAATATCGTTATAGGCACAGCCCGCCGCCCGCATCAGGGCTGATCCCAAGGCAAAAAGGACCATCAATCTCAGGTCCGGCCCCTTGCCCGCCATGGCCCCAGCCAAGGCGATGGCCTGCCAGCCGGGTAGCAGCAAAAGCCATATGCCCGCAGGCCGATCAAACCGCCCCAATTGCAGCCAAGGCCGAAGGGGGGCGGGGGCCCACCGATCCACCCAGTTGGCGGCAACCGCATCGGGCAGGGGCTCAGTTTGAGGGGATGGATCTTGCGTCATGGGGCTCAATCTAGCGGTTAGGCCTCGGCCAGTCCCTCGCGTTTTTCTTCCAGCGCCAGCCACTCCTCTTCGGCGTTGGCGAGGGTCTTTCGCATGTGGGCGGCATTGCCCATGATCTTGTCAAAGCCCTTGGGGTCACGGGCGAACAGGCCAGGATCTTCGAGCTTCTGTTCCAGGGCGGCAATGTCGCCGGGCAGTTTGGCGATCAGGGCGTCGAGTTCTTCTAGGCGCCGCTGGTCCTTATAGGTCAGCTTGACTGGCTTTTTGGCCACGGGCGCAGGCATAGGGGCCGGGGTGGACTTGACCGGAATCTTGATCCGCACCTTGTCGAAGAAGCCCGGATTTTGGCCCAGAAGATCGGTCCAGCCGCCCGGCGTCTCGACGATCTTGCCGCTGCCATTGAGGGCGATGGTCGAGGTGGCCAGACGGTCGATAAAATCACGGTCGTGGCTGACCAGGATCAGGGTGCCGTCATAGTCCGACAACATGTCTTCCAACAGGTCCAGCGTATCCATATCCAGATCGTTGGTCGGCTCATCAAGGATCATCAGATTGGCAGGCGTGGCCAAGGCCTTGGCCAGCAAGAGGCGGTTACGCTCGCCCCCCGACAGGCTGGAGACCGGCTGTCGCAGTTGGCTGTCGCGGAACAGGAAGTCCTTGGCATAGGCCGCAATATGGCGAGGATTGCCGCGCACCATGATCTGGTCGCCGCCGTCGGGCGCCATGACATCCCAGAGCGTGTCCGTGTCCTTCAGCCCGGCGCGGGCCTGATCGACATAGAGAATTTCGAGGTTTGAGCCGAGCTTGACCGATCCCTCATCGCAAGCGATCTGGCCGAGCAAGAGCTTGACCAAGGTGGTCTTGCCCGCCCCGTTCGGGCCGGCCACAGCGATGCGGTCGCCGCGCTGTATGCGGGTGGAGAAGTTCTCGAAAATGACCCGCTCGCCCCAGCGCTTGGTCACGCCCTTGGCCTCGATCACCCGCTGGCCAGACTGGGAGCCGGAATCGACGCCCATGATCATCGGCCCGCGCTGATCGCGCATATTTTCTTTGCGCAGCTCACGCAGGGCCACCAGTTTGCGGCGGCGCCCTTCATTGCGGGCGCGGCGGGCGGTGACGCCGCGCAGCATCCAGTGATTTTCCTTCTCGATCTGCTTGTCGAGGCGACGGGCCTCGTCGGCCTCTTGATCGGCGACCTTTTCGCTCCACTCGTCAAAGGCGGTAAAGCCCTTGTCGAGGCGGCGGACCTTGCGGCTTTCTAGCCAGAAACAGCGCTGGGTGACCCGCTCAAGAAAGGCGCGGTCGTGGCTGACGATCAGGGCGGCGCAGCGGCTGGCGGCCAGCTCGGCCTCCAGCGTCTGGATCGCGAAAATGTCCATATGGTTGGTCGGCTCGTCGAGCATCAGCACGTCGGGCTGTTCGGCAAAGGCGCGGGC
>CAISGS010000364.1 GCA_903884915.1 uncultured Caulobacteraceae bacterium
GGTGGCCTTGCTGGCGCGCATTTACTTTGACAGCACGCGCGGCCTGCTGACGCTGGCGGTGCGCGAAAACGAGCTGCGGGTGGAATACCTGGGCGGCTCGGTGCGCCAGGCGGTGGCCATTAACTTTGTGCTGGCGGCCTTTTGCGGCGGCCTGGGCGGGGCCCTGGCGGTATTCTCGATTCTCAAGGTCGCCTTAAGCGTCGGCGGCCTTGACGGCGGAGCCCTTTGATCATGTCTGAATATAAGTTCTTCGACCATAAGTTCGACGTTGTTGTCGTCGGTGCGGGCGGCTCTGGCCTTCGTGCAGCGCTGGGCGCAGCACAGGGCGGTCTGAAGACAGCCTGTATCTCCAAGGTTTTCCCAACCCGTTCGCACACGGTTGCGGCGCAGGGCGGCATCTCGGCCAGCCTCGGCAATATGGGTCAGGATGACTGGCGCTGGCACATGTATGACACCGTCAAGGGGTCGGACTGGCTGGGCGACCAAGACGCCATTGAATATCTCTGCCGTAACGCCCCCGCCGCCGTTTATGAGCTGGAACATTGGGGCGTGCCCTTCTCGCGTACCGAAGAGGGCAAGATCTATCAGCGTGCCTTTGGCGGCATGACCAAGAACTATGGCGAAGGCCCCGTGCAGCGCACCTGCGCCGCCGCCGACCGCACAGGTCACGCCATGCTGCACACCATGTACGGCCAAGCCCTGTCCAAGGACGTTGAGTTCTTCATCGAATATTTCGCCCTCGACCTGATCATGGAAGATGGCCGCTGCCGGGGCGTCACCGCCTGGAAGCTCGATGACGGCACGCTGCATCGCTTCATGGCCCAGACCGTCGTTCTGGCCACCGGCGGCTATGGCCGCGCCTATTTCAGCGCCACCAGCGCCCACACCTGCACGGGCGATGGCAATGCCATGGTCCTGCGCGCGGGCCTGCCTCTGCAAGATATGGAATTTGTTCAGTTCCACCCCACCGGCATCTATGGGGCAGGCTGCCTCATCACCGAAGGGGCGCGGGGCGAAGGCGGCTATCTGACCAACTCCGAGGGCGAGCGCTTCATGGAGCGTTACGCGCCGTCGGCCAAGGATCTGGCCAGCCGCGACGTTGTTAGCCGCGCCATGACCATCGAAATTCGGGAAGGTCGCGGCGTCGGGCCCAACAAGGACCACATCTTCCTGCACCTTGACCACCTCGACCCCAAGGTCCTGCATCAGCGCCTGCCCGGCATTTCCGAAACCGCCAAGATCTTTGCCGGTGTCGATGTGACCAAGCAGCCGATCCCGGTCCTGCCGACCGTCCACTATAATATGGGCGGCATTCCGACCAACTATCACGGCGAAGTGCTGACCAAGGTCGGCGGCGATGCCGACAGTGTGGTTCCCGGCCTGATGGCCGTGGGCGAAGCGGCCTGCGTTTCGGTGCACGGGGCCAACCGCCTCGGCTCCAACTCGCTGATCGATCTGGTCGTCTTTGGCCGCGCCGCCGGTATGCGCACGGCTGAGACCCTGACCGCCGGTGAGCGTCAAGCTGACCTAAAGCCTGAATCCACCGCCAGCCATATCGAGCGCTTTGATCGTCTGCGCAACGCCGCAGGCAAGAACTCAACTGCGTCCCTGCGTCTGGCCATGCAAAAGGCCATGCAAGAGGATGTGGCCGTGTTCCGCACCGGCGAGACCCTCGACAGCGGCGTCCAGCGTATGGATGCCGTGTTCAAGGATATGGGCGATATTGGCGTTCGCGACCGCGGCCTGATCTGGAACACCGACCTCTTGGAAACCCTCGAGTTCGACAACCTGATCTGTCAGGCCATCGTCACCGTCAACAGCGCGGCCAATCGTCAGGAAAGCCGCGGGGCCCACGCCCGCGAAGACTTCTCCGAGCGCAACGACGACACCTGGATGAAGCACACGCTCGCCTGGTACGACGGCAAAACCGGCAAGGTGGCGATCGATTACCGCCCTGTCCACACCTACACCATGTCCAACGAGATCGCCTACATCGCGCCAAAAGCGCGGGTATATTGATCCGCTGCCGCCAGATTAAGGAAAGCGCCTGATGGTTCAGCTGACGCTGCCGCAGAACTCCAAGGTCGTCAAAGGCCGTCATCACCCTGCCCCGGCCGGTGCGACGAAGGTCCAGACCTTTAAGATCTACCGCTATGACCCAGAGTCTGGCGGCAATCCGCGCTGGGACACCTATGACGTGGCCGTCGACCAGTGCGGCCCGATGGTGCTCGACGCCCTGATCCACATCAAGAACACGATGGACCCGACCTTGGCGTTCCGTCGTTCTTGCCGTGAAGGGGTCTGCGGCTCCTGCGCCATGAATATTGGCGGGCGCAACACGCTGGCCTGTACCAGCGGCTGGGCCGAGGTTTCGGGCAAGGATGTGCAGATCTCTCCCCTGCCCAGCCAGCCGATCATCAAGGACCTGATCCCTGACCTGACCCTGTTCTTTGCGCAATATGCCTCGATCGAGCCTTGGCTCCAGACCAAGACACCCGAGCCTGAGGGCGAGTGGATCCAGTCGCCGGAAGACCGCGAACATATTGACGGCCTCTATGAGTGCATCCTGTGCGCCTGCTGCTCGACCTCGTGCCCGAGCTACTGGTGGAACGGCGACAAATATCTCGGTCCTGCAACCTTGCTGCACGCCTATCGCTGGCTGATCGACAGCCGCGACGAGGCCACCGGCAAGCGTCTGGATGAGCTCGAAGACCCCTTCAAGCTCTATCGCTGCCACACGATCATGAACTGCGCTCAGGTCTGCCCCAAGGGCCTGAACCCCGCCAAGGCCATTGCCGAGATCAAGAAGATGCTGGTGGAGCGGGTGGTCTAACAGCCGGTCGTTTTTGCGCTTTAAGCCCCGCTGAACCGAAAGGTCGGCGGGGTTTTTTGTTTGTGAGGTGGGGGGCGCACCCTCTCCCGTCTTCCCCGCGAAGGCGGGGATCCAGACCCTTTCGCACAGACGGATAGCGGCCCGCTGGCCTCATGTTTGCGCAAAGACCGTGGAAGAAA
>CAISGS010000365.1 GCA_903884915.1 uncultured Caulobacteraceae bacterium
GCAATGCGTGAAAAACGTTCGACCTCTTGCGGATCGACGCTCCATCCTTGCGCCTGGTCAGTCCTTGGGGTTTGCATCAAAAACACCGTCCTGCATTGCCGTGAGGCCATTGCGCCGCTAGAACGCGTCGCTTCTTGTTGGAAATGGAGGGCTTAGGCCCATCTGGCAAGTGTAACGACGAAGGAAAGGCGAGCCGAACGTGTCGCGTCTGGTGATGAAATTTGGTGGGACCTCGGTCGCCGATCTGGAACGGATCGCGCGGGTGGGCCGGCTTGTGGCGGCGGAAGTGGCGGCGGGCCATCAGGTCGCGGTCGTGGTGTCGGCTATGGCCGGGCAGACCAACCAGCTTGTTGCCTGGACCGACGGTGCCGGTGCAGCCGCTGAAGGGCTGGCCCCTTCGGATGATGATTATGATGTGGTTGTGGCCTCGGGTGAGCAAGTAACGGCTGGCTTGCTGTCCATGACCCTTCGCCATATGGGCCTGAAGGCGCGCTCGTGGATGGGCTGGCAAGTGCCGCTCCTGACCGATGATGCCCATGGCCGTGCGCGGATCGATGAAATTCCCCCTGCCAATCTCGAAGCGGCCTTTGCCGCCGGTGAAGTGGCCGTGATCGCCGGTTTCCAAGGCGTGACCCGTGATGGCCGTATCGCCACGCTGGGACGCGGCGGCTCTGACACCAGCGCCGTGGCCATTGCCGCAGCCATTGGCGGGGCCTGCGATATCTATACCGACGTCGACGGCGTCTATACGACCGATCCGCGCATCGAGAAGAAGGCGCGGCGTCTGGCCAAGATCAGCTATGAAGAGATGCTGGAAATGGCCTCGCTGGGCGCCAAGGTCCTTCAGACCCGCTCGGTTGAATTGGCCATGGCCAAAAAAGTGCCCTTGCGGGTTTTGTCTAGCTTTGTTGAGCCCGGGGAAGCGCCCGGCCAAGGCACCATTGTTTGTGACGAGGAGGAGATCGTGGAAAAGCGTATCGTCAGCGGGGTCGCCTATAGCCGCGACGAAGCCAAGATCACCCTGTTTGGTCTGCCCGACCATCCGGGCGTGTCGTCGAAGATCTTTTCACGCCTGGCCGATGCCAACGTCAATGTCGACATGATCGTTCAGTCGCGGGCGCGCACGACCGATGCGGCCAATATGGAATTTACCGTCGGCAAGCGCGACGCGGGCCGTACCATCGAGATTATGCGCGCGGCTCAAGCCGATATTGGCTTTGAAGATGTGGCCCTGAACGAAGATGTGGCCAAGGTGTCCGTGATCGGAGTCGGCATGCGCAGCCATGCGGGCGTGGCCAAGACCATGTTCGGGGCACTGGCTGAAAAGGGCGTCAATATCCAGGTCATCTCGACCTCGGAGATCAAGATCAGCGTTCTGATCGATGCCGCCTATACCGAACTGGCCGTGCGCGCGCTCCATGCCGCCTACGGACTGGACCAACTCTAGGGCACCTCGCCCATCACAGTCTCGTGCTTAGGGGGCAGCGTTCGGGATCGCCGCGTTGTCTTTTTGTGCACGAGCCTGCTTTATTCTACACAATGCTTACAGAAGGTCGCCCCAATCGGTCGATCCGCTTGCTTGGTCATCAAGCCTTCGTCCAAATTGTCTAAAAGGCACAGTCGCTAAAGGCACAAGTTAGGGAACCATCGATCAGCATGCCCACGCCGGGTCTAGCCATACGGGGTCCGCGCAGTCTTCTGCGCCAGATTCGCGAAGCGATGGCCAGCGGCGGTCCGGCGCAGGCACGCCTGAACATGGTCGTGCGGATCATTGCTCAGTCGATGGTGGCCGAGGTCTGCTCGATCTATCTGCGGCGCTCGACCGACGATCTTGAACTGTTCGCCACCGAGGGCCTGAACCCCTCCGCCGTCCACAACACCACCCTAAAGCCCGGCGAAGGTCTGGTCGGTGAGATCATGCGGCTGGGTCGGCCGCTGAACCTGTCTGACGCGCCGAACAATCCAAACTTCTCCTATCGTCCAGAGACGGGCGAAGATCCGTTCCATGCCTTCTTGGGCGTGCCCCTGTTGCGCGGTGGTCGCACCATCGGCGTTCTGGTGGTCCAGAACCGGACCGAACGGACCTATGCCGAGGAGGAGGTCGAGGACCTTCAGATCATCGCCATGGTGCTGGCCGAGATGGTCGCGGGCGGCGAACTGTTCAATGAGGCCGAACTTCACAATGTCGAATTGGCCCCCCATAAGCCGGAGCGGCTAAAGGGCGCGAAGTTTGCCGATGGCCTAGCCTATGGCCGAGCGGTCCTGCACGAGTCGGCGGTGATGCCGTCTGATCTGCTGTCCGATGACGCGCCAGCGGAGTCCTTGCGCCTGCAAAAGGCCATCGAGGCCTTGCAACTACAACTTGACGGCATGCTCGACGGTCATGGGCTGGTCGGGGCCTCTTATGACGTGCTCGAGACCTATCGGATGTTCGCCCATGATCGGGGCTGGAACCGATCCCTCGAAGAGGCCGTCCGGTCTGGTTTGACGGCAGAGGCAGCGGTGGAGCGGGTGCGCTCTGAGCACCGGGCACGGCTGGGCCAAGCGCGCGATCCTTATTTGCGTGAACGGTTGCATGATCTGGAAGACCTCAATGACCGCCTGCTACGTCATCTGTCTGGCGCGGGGGCGGCGGTTCGGGTCCTGCCTGAAAACGCGATCTTGATTGCGCGTAACCTCGGCCCTGCCGATCTGCTTGAATATGACCGCACCAAGCTCAAGGGCCTGTTGCTGGAAGAGGGCTCCTCCGCCAGTCATGCGGCCATCGTCGCGCGGGCCTTGGACATACCCTGCGTTGGACGACTGTCTGGCCTGCGAGATCGGGTGTCCGAAGGTGATCCGGTCATTGTCGATGGCGAGTCCGGCGAGGCCTATCTGCGCCCTCGGGCCGATGTCATCGAAGCGGTCGGCGCACGGATGGAGGTTCGGGCACAGAGACGGGCCGAGTTTGCGCGTCTGCGTGACACGCCGGCCATCACCCGCGACGGGGCCAAGATCACCCTCTTGATGAATGCCGGTCTGGCCGTTGATCTCGACATTCTGAACGATACGGGCGCGGAGGGCATTGGCCTGTTCCGCACAGAATTTCAGTTCATGGTCGCCGAGGAATTGCCCCGCCTGGACGCTCAGACCGCGCTCTATGATCGGGTTTTGGATGCGGCAGAAGGGCGACCCGTCACCTTCCGGACCCTCGATCTGGGCGGCGATAAGGTGCTGCCCTATCTGGAGGCAGAGCGCGAAGACAATCCAGCCCTCGGTTGGCGCGCCATCCGTATGGGTCTGGA
>CAISGS010000366.1 GCA_903884915.1 uncultured Caulobacteraceae bacterium
AGACCAGATAGACCAGAGTGCTATCCATCTGAGCCGGATCGCCAAGGCGCTGACGGGGGAAACCCTTGGTAATATCGCCCATCCGCGACAGCATGCCGTCCATCATTTCCGAGGCAAAGGCCCCGGGCGCGATGGCATTGACGTTGATGTGGAACCGCGCCCACTCGACGGCCAGAGCTTCGGTCATGCGGATGACACCGGCCTTGGTGATCGAATAGAGCGCCGCACCGCCGCCGCGATATTCAAAGGCAGCCACCGAGGCAATATTGACCATCCGGCCGGGCATCTTGGCGTCGATCAGGCGGCGCGCGACTTCGCAGGAGAGGACGAACGGACCACGCAGATTGACGTCCATGACCTTGTCGATCAGTTCCAACGACATCTTGTGAGCGCGCTGGGCATCGGGAATACCGGCATTGTTGATCAAGATATCGACGACGCCGAAATGGTCTTGGATCTTGCCGACCATGGCGGTCATGGCTTCGGCGTCGGCCACGTCGACCGGGAAGGCCGCAGCCTCACCGCCATCCGCCTTGATCTCGGCTACCAAGGCTTCGAGGCGCTCCAGACGACGGCCACTGACGGCCACCTTGGCCCCCTGCTTGGCCAGCACCTTGGCAAAGCGCCAGCCCAGACCCGATGAGGCTCCGGTCACGAGGGCGACGCGGCCAGTCAGATCGTTGGAGAGGTTTGGAAGGGGAAAGGTCATGGTCAGACTTTCTGATGAAGAGTGGCTTTGACGGGGTGGGACGTGGTTTTACCGAATATTCTGTGCAAGCCCCCTTGGTCAGTGACTTGTTCGCCACTAGGCTAGCGCTAAGTTTGACGTCAGAAAATGGCGCCGTAGGGGGAACCAGACCATGAATCTTGAATTGACGCCGGAAGAACGCGCTTTCCAAGCCGAAGTCCGTGACTTTCTCGAACAGTCTCTAACCCCTGAACTGCGGCTCGCCGGGCGGCGAACCACCAGTGTTTTCAGTGACAAGGACGACAATCTGGCTTGGCAAAAGATCCTTCATACGAAGGGCTGGGTCGCGCCGGCTTGGCCTGCAAAATATGGCGGCACCGGCTGGAATGAGATGCAGCGCTATATCTTCGCTGCCGAATGTGCGCGCGCTGGCGCGCCAAGCCTGTCACCCATGGGACTGAAGATGGTCGGCCCGGTGATCATGGGCTACGGCACCGAAGAACAGAAGGCCTTCTACCTGCCACGCATCTTGGCCGGTGAGGACTACTGGTGCCAAGGCTATTCAGAGCCCGGATCAGGATCAGATCTGGCCAGCCTGCAGATGCGGGCGGTACAGGACGGCGATCATTATGTGCTCAATGGCTCCAAGATCTGGACCACCCACGCTCACTGGGCCAACCGGATGTTCTGTCTGGTCCGCACCCGCACCGACGGCAAGCCACAGGCCGGGATCACCTTCCTGTTGCTCGAAATGAACACGCCCGGCATCGAGGTGAAGCCCATCATCACCATGGCCGACGACCACGAGGTCAATCAGGTCTTCTTTGACAATGTGCGCGTGCCCGTCTCCAACCGTATCGGCGAAGAGAACGAGGGCTGGACCGTGGCCAAATATCTGCTCGAGTTCGAGCGCGGCGGCGGCTCGGCAGCAGGCCTGAAGGTCAATCTCGAACGGCTCAAGGCCTTGGCCCGTGAAGAGGCCGCGGACGGCGGCGGACGGCTGATCGATGATGCTGATTTCCGCCGCAAACTGGCCGTGGCCGGGGTTGAGGTCGATGCCATCGAGATGACCGAGCACCGCGTCATGGCTGCCCTGTCGTCGGGCAAGAACCCTGGCCCGGCCTCCTCCATGCTCAAGACGCAAGGCACTGAGGCCAAGCAGCGGCTCGATGAGATCGCGGTTGAGGGTCTTGGCTACTATGCGGCGGTGAGCCAGCCCGAGGCCCGCAAGCCCCGCGCCAACACGCCCTTTGTCGGACCTGAATATGGCCTGACCAATGTGCCGAGCTATCTCAACAACCGCGCCGCCTCGATCTATGGCGGTTCGAATGAGATTCAGCGCGACATCATGGCCAAGCTGGTCCTCAAGCTCTAGCTCTCCATATCGGCTGCGATCGTCTTGCGGGCTGCCCAGAAGCAACCCACAGCGATCAGGTTGAAGCCCATCGAGATGATGAGTGCCCAACGCACGCCCTCGGCGGTGCCGAGGTTGAAGCCGACTGCGAACCCGTCACTCATCAGACCGACGACCAGAGGGCCAAGGCCCAAGCCGATCAGGTTGATGACAAACAGCATGACCGCTGAGGCGGTTGCGCGTGTATTGACCGGAGCAATGCTCTGGGCGGTGGCATAGACCGGTCCGTACCAGAGCGATCCAAAGGCCGCCGTGACGATGAAGAGCGCCAGGGTCATCACGGCGCTGTGAAGGTTGATGGCGATCAGATAGATGGGAATATTGATCAGGGCTGCGACAGCCGGGACCACCATCCATCCGCGCAGGTCCTTCTTGGCATAGTGATCGGCCAATTGACCTCCAATATAGGTCCCGATCACCCCACCGATACCGCCGACGAGACCAAGAGACAGACCCAGAAAGCCACCTGATTTTAAGCCGAACATCGCGGCCAAGGAGGCGATTTCCTCGGTATGGTTGCGATAGAAGAACGAGGCGGTAAAGGGCGCATGGCCATAGCCGATAAAGGCCTTTACCGCTGCCGCCGTCGCCACAAGTCCGAAGGTCTTCTTGCT
>CAISGS010000367.1 GCA_903884915.1 uncultured Caulobacteraceae bacterium
CCTGCCAGCGTGCAGCATAGCGAGCCAGCACGTCTATTTCCAAATTGACCTTGGCCCCGGCCACGAGTTGGCCAAGGGTGGTCACGTCCCAGGTATGGGGAATGATATTGACGCCGAAGACATCGTCCTCGACCTCATTGACCGTCAGGGACACGCCCTCAACGGCGATAGAGCCCTTAGGCGCAATATAGCGATGGAGCGGGCGCGGCACGCGCACCTTCACCCGATGGGATCCGCCTTCAACCGTGACAGACACGACCTCGCCCAGCCCATCGACATGGCCCGAAACAATATGGCCGCCAAGTTCGTCGCCAACCTTGGTGGCGCGCTCCAGATTGATCCTGCCGCCGACAGCCCATTGGTCCAGCGTGGTCAGAGACAGGCTCTCACCCGAAACCTCGACCGCAAACCAGCCCTCCCCCTTCTCAACCACCGTCAGGCAGCAGCCCGAATGGGCGATGGAGGCGCCAATATCGATGGTCGCCAGATCATAGGCGGTCTCAATCTCGAACCGCCGGTCACGGTTCGTGTCCTTGATCGCCCTGACCTTGCCAATATCGGTGATGATGCCGGTAAACATTCAAATCCTCTCATAGCGTTCCCAAAGATCGACACCGACCTCTGAGACGTTCATGCGTTTATAGCGCGGAGCCGAAGCCAACGCCTCGAGCGCCAAGTCCCCGATCCCTGGCCGTCCCTGACCGCCAAGCACCATCGGAGCCCGAAACCATTCCAACCGGTCGACCAATCCCGCCGCGATAAAGCTCGCGGCCAGTTGACCACCGCCCTCGATATAGAGCCGATCCAGACTTCGCCCAAGCCTATGGCCCAACTCTGTCAGGGCCGCCAGTGCCTGCGCGATATCCACATGGCCCAAAGGGTCCAGTTCGACTTCAACACCCAGCACCCCTGCGTCAGTCAAGCGCTGTTGAAGCGGCTCAGCGGTCACCAGAATGGTTGGTATCTGACGCGCCGTTTGCACCAACTTCGCGTCAATCCCAAGCCTTTGGTGCGTGTCGAAAACGATGCGCACCGGTTGAGGCCCCTGATAACCGTCAAGCCGGACCGTAAGCTCTGGATCATCGGCCAGCGCCGTTCCTATGCCGACCACGACAGCATCATGCTCGGCACGAAGACGATGGCCCTGCTCGCGCGCCTCTTGCCCCGTGATCCAGCGGCTTTCGCCTGAGGCCGTGGCGATCCGACCATCCAAAGAGGTCGCCAATTTCAGGGTGACGACGGTGCGTCGATCCGTGGCGCTCAACTGTCGTCGCTCAGCACGTCATCGCTGAGGCCCTCGTCGCCGAGGAACTTGGCGAAATCCTGCGTTTCGCGAAAATCACGATAGACCGAGGCGTAGCGGACATAGGCCACCTCATCGATGGCCTTCAGTGCCTTCATGACCATTTCACCGACCACGTGGCTGGGCAGCTCGGTCTCGCCGAGGCTTTCCAGTTGCCGCACGATGGACGAGACCATCCGCTCTAGCCGCTCCGCATCCACCGGCCGCTTGCGCATGGCGATGGAGATCGAGCGCATCAGCTTTTCACGGTCAAACGGCGTTCTGCGGCCCGAGCGTTTGACAATCGCCAATTCGCGAAGCTGAACCCGCTCAAAGGTCGTGAACCGCCCGCCACATTCGGGGCAGTTGCGACGCCGACGGATGGCCGCGCCGTCTTCCGACGGGCGACTGTCCTTAACCTGGCTTTCCATGTGTCCGCAGAACGGGCAGCGCATGGGATGGCTCTCCCCGTGAAACTTTTGTCTTACCTATCCGTAGATCG
>CAISGS010000368.1 GCA_903884915.1 uncultured Caulobacteraceae bacterium
GCACATGTTCTACCTACGCAAGTTCTATAAGGAAAATCTGCTGTCCAAGGGCGAACTGGTCATGGGCGGCGAGACCTTGGACATGAGCAAGATCAAGGTGCCGGTCTATGTCCAGTCCTCACGCGATGACCATATTGTGCCCTATCGCTCGGCCTATCGCGGGGCGCGGCTCTATGGTGGGCCGACGACCTTTACCATGGCGGGATCGGGCCATATTGCCGGGGTGATCAATGCCCCCGTGGCCAAGAAATATCAGCACTGGACCAATAGCGCCCTGCCCGGCACAGTCGAGGAATGGATCGCCGATGCGGTCGAACATCCCGGCTCTTGGTGGCCCCATTGGGCCGCTTGGCTGGCCGAGAAGTCCGGCAAGATGGTGCCCGCCCGCGACCCCGCCAAGGGACCATTCACCCCGCTCGAAGAGGCCCCCGGCTCCTTCGTTAAGGTCCGCAGCTAGGCCGCAGAGGCGATGCGGGCCAGTTCGGTGAGGATACGCTCAGCCGCGCCAAGGCGCTGATTGGGCGTATCCCATTCGCCCTTAATGACCACCTTTTGGTCAGGGCGAAGGCGCCAAGCGATGCTGTTCTTCTGAACGAAGGCGACCAGACCCATAGGGTTGTTGAACTCGTCCTTGCGGAAGGCCACGACCGCGCCCTTGGGACCGACATCGATCTTGGAAACATTGGCCTGACGGCACAGCCCCTTGATCGCCACGACCTTGAGCAACTGCCCCGCCTCTTCGGGCAAGGGACCAAAGCGATCGATCAGTTCGGCGGCCATGGCTTCGCGATCCTCGGCCCGCTCGGCATCGGACAGGCGCCGATAGAGCGCCAGACGCACATTCAGGTCCGGCACGTAATATTCCGGGATCAGGACCGAGGCCCCAGTATTGATCTGCGGCGACCAGCCACGATCCACCGTTAGGTCCACATCGGCGGATTTCAGTTCAGTGACGGCGTCTTCAAGCATCTGTTGATAGAGCTCGACCCCGATCTCGCGAATATGACCCGATTGCTCATCGCCCAGCAGATTGCCGCCGCCGCGAATGTCGAGATCGTGGCTGGCCAACTGGAAGCCCGCACCCAGATTATCCAGCGATTGCAGGACCTTCAGCCGTCGCTCGGCCGATTCCGTGATCTGACGATCCACCGGCGTGGTCATATAGGCATAGGCGCGGGTCTTGGCCCGCCCCACCCGTCCGCGCAGCTGATAGAGCTGCGACAGGCCAAACATATCGGCCCGATTGATGATCATGGTGTTGGCGGCGGGAATATCGAGGCCCGACTCCACGATGGTGGTCGAGAGCAGCACATCATATTGGCCGTCATAGAAGGCGCTCATGACGTTTTCCAGTTGGGTCGGAGCCATCTGGCCATGACCGACAACAACCTTCACCTCCGGCACCTGCTCGCGCAGGAAGGTCTCCAGCTTGGGCAAATCGGCCAAGCGCGGGGTAACAAAATAGGCCTGACCGCCACGATATTTCTCGCGCAGCAGGGCTTCGCGGACCGCGACTGGATCAAACGGCATGACATAGGTGCGCACGGCCAACCGGTCGACCGGCGGCGTGGCAATAATCGACAGTTCGCGAATGCCCGACAGCGCCATCTGCAGCGTGCGCGGAATGGGCGTCGCCGAGAGGGTCAGCATGTGGACATCAGCCCTTAGCGCCTTGAGCTTTTCCTTATGTTTGACGCCGAAATGCTGTTCCTCATCGACGATGACGAGGCCCAGATCCTTGAAGGAAACCTGCGATGACAGGACCGCGTGTGTGCCAACGAGGATCTCCACCTCACCGGCCGCCAGAGCCGCGCGGGTCTCGGAAGCTTCCTTGGCCGGGACCATACGTGACAGTTGGCGCACCTTGATCGGCCAGCCTTGGAACCGTTCGGTAAAGGCTCTGAAATGCTGACGGGCGAGCAGCGTGGTCGGGCAGACAATGGCCACTTGGCGCCCACACATGGCCACGACAAAGGCCGCTCGCAGCGCGACCTCGGTCTTGCCAAAGCCCACATCGCCGCAGATCAGGCGATCCATCGGACGACCCGCAGACAGGTCGGCCAGAACATCGGCAATGGCGCTGAGCTGGTCTTCCGTTTCCTCATAGGGGAACCGGGCGCAGAACTCTTCGAACAGGCCCTGCGGCGCATCAATCGGCTCAGACTTGTTGAGCAGGCGCGCCGCTGCGATCTTGATCAGGCCATCGGCCATCTCGCGCAGACGCACCTTGGCGCGGGCCTTGCGGGCCTGCCAAGCCGCGCCGCCGAGACGGTCAAGGACGACA
>CAISGS010000369.1 GCA_903884915.1 uncultured Caulobacteraceae bacterium
CGCTTTTGCACAGGAAGATCGGTCATGATGGGGTTATGGGGTCCTAGAGGTCCGGTGGCAAGATGCCCCGCCAGAGCCGCTTAACCCTTGCTGTCCTCTGCCGCGTCCAAAGGCACGCCATAGAGCTCTAGCCGGTGGTCAATGAGCCGATAGCCGAGGCGGCGCGCAATGGCGGCCTGCAGGGCTTCGATCTCTTCATCGATAAATTCAATGACCTTTCCGGTCTTCATATCAATGAGGTGGTCGTGGTGATCTTGCGGCGCCTCTTCATAGCGCGCGCGGCCATCGCGAAACTCATGGCGAGCAATGATCCCGGCCTCTTCGAACAGGCGCACGGTGCGATAGACGGTCGCGATCGAGATGTGAGGATCTACGGCCGCTGACCGGCGATAGAGCTCTTCAACGTCGGGATGGTCCGTCGCGTTGGACAGAACACGCGCCACCACGCGGCGCTGATCGGTCATCCGCATGCCCTTGTCGACACATAGCTGTTCAATACGGTCCAAAACGCCCACCCGCCTGCCAACCTAACGTGAGTACCATAGCGGTATCAGGCGGGCTTGTTAAGGTTGCGTCGCAAGACCAAGGCATCAACTGACCGACCATCCGCGCCCCTATAGTAACCGCGCCGCAAACCAACCCGAACGAAACCCGCCTTCTCATAGAGGGCAAGGGCGGCCTGATTGTCGACGGACACCTCTAGAAACAATGCCTCGCCGCCTTGCTGTGTCGCCAGATCAGTGGCCGCCGCCAAGAGGGCCTGCCCAAGGCCGCTGCGGCGATGGTTTGGATCAACGGCGATGGTCAAGATTTCGGCCTCGCCCGCCACCACGCGTGCCAAGACAAAGCCAAGCGGGCCGGTGGCATCCTCCGCCATCAGTCCAATGACATCCTCGCCTGCCAACAGATCGGCGATGGCCGTCACCAGCCACGGATGATCAAAGGCGCGGGCATGAAGGGCCGCGAGGGCTTGGGCATCGCGCGGCGCGGCCGCGCGAACCGGCCTCTGCGGAGCCTTGGTCACAGGTCCAGATCCGGCGGCGTGATACCGCCCGGCAGCTTGGCATCGGGCGCACGCAGATAGAGCGGCTTGGGCGGCACGATCGGGGCAATGCTCGCCTGCTGGGCAATGGCGACGGGATCGGCAGCGGCAAGCTCCATCACCACCGCTTGGGCAAAGATACCGGCCAGAGCCGAGGCCCCCGGTCCGACCAAGGTCACAGGCCCGCCTTGCCAAAGCTCACCCAGCCGCGCGGCTGCAACTTCGGCTGACAGGGCATCGGGGGCCATGACGGGATGGCCATCAATAAAGGCCTGCACATAAAGCTGGCCCCGGCGGCCATCAATGACGGCGGCGACCAGCCCCTCAGGCGAGACCGAAGCGGCCAGTGCCTGCAAGGACCCAATACCGATACAGGGCCGGTCGAGCGCCAGAGCGAGGCCCTTCGCAAAGGCCATACCGACCCGAAGGCCGGTAAAGGAGCCCGGCCCGACCGTGACGGCGACCCGGTCCAATGCGAAAAAGGCCAAGCCCGCTTCAGCCATCACTTCTTGCACCATCGAGGCCAAGCGCTCTTGGTGGCCACGCACCATCGGCTCGCTCTGGCGGGCCAGAACCTGACCATCCTCGACCAGCGCGACGCTGCAGGCATTGAGGGCCGTATCGAGGGCCAGAAGGATCATGCGGCGGCCCTAAGCTGTCCGATCACAGGAGCTGACAGGCTTCCTCAAAGGCTAGACGCGGTGAGCGGGCAAAGAGGTTCTCGTCCGTGCCATAGCCAATATTGCACAGGAAATTGGCCTTGATATTGGTGTCGGCAAAGCACTCCGCGTCAACGCC
>CAISGS010000370.1 GCA_903884915.1 uncultured Caulobacteraceae bacterium
CGATATTGTCGATTTCATCCAAGCGCCGGAAGACGCGGTCGAATATCTCAAGGTCGTTATGGAAGGCGGCAATAGCGACGAAATCCGTGCGGCCCTCAACACTATTGTCCGCGCCAGAGGCGTCCAAAAGGTCGCTACAGAAACCGGCCTGACCCGCGCCGCCATTTACAAAGCCTTGGGCGATAGGGGCAATCCAACCCTTTGTACCCTGTTGGCCCTGACTAAGGCCTTGGGTGTGCGACTGTCCGTTGCGGCATAGTCCCGTCTAAGACATGGGGTCTATGACGGCCAAGCCCCCCCAAACATACTCCCCCTATCCAGTTGACATCCCCCCCGTCGGGCCAGATGATTGTTATCAATGATTAGGCTCGGTTGAACGGGCGTTTGTGGGGGAAACCATGTCGGTGATCGACCGCGCTTGTCGCCCTTTCCCCCATTGCCTTCCCCTCAGCGCGCGCACGCCCAATCGCCGCCCTTGATCACAGCCTTTGCCCTAACCCTTTTTAAGTTTTGACCCGGAGTCCTGCCATGTCTCGTCTCAAGTTCGGTGCCTTCCTTGCCCCTCACCATCCGATTGGCGAGAACCCGACATTGCAGTTTCGCAATGACCTCAAGCTTGCCGCCCATCTGGACGAGTTGGGCTACGACGAGTTCTGGTGCGGCGAGCACCATTCGACCGGCTGGGAAATGATCGCCTCGCCCGAGATGTTCTTGGCGGCGGCGGGAGAGCGCACGCACCGTATTCGCCTCGGGACCGGGGTTGTGTCCCTGCCCTATCACCACCCCTTCAATGTCGCCCAGCGGATGGTCCAGTTGGATCATATGACCGGCGGGCGAGTGATCTTTGGTACGGGCCCCGGCGCCCTGCCGTCAGACGCCCACATGCTGGGGATCGACCCCATGACCCAGCGCGACCGGCAAGATGAGGCCATCGGCGTGATCCGCCGTCTGCTGGCCGGCGAGCGCGTGACCCACAGCAGCGACTGGTTCACCCTGCAAGATGCCCGTCTGCAACTGTTCCCTGTGCAAGAGGAACTGCCGATGGTTGCGGCCTCCTCGATCAGCCCCTCGGGCATGACGCTGGCCGGGAAGTACGGCATGGGCGTCCTGTCGATTGGCTCCAATTCCGACGCGGGCCTTGCTGCCTTGCCCACCCAATGGGGCTTTGCCGAAGAGGCCGCCGCCAAACATGGCAATGTCGTGGACCGCAAGAACTGGCGCGTCCTGATGTCTTGGCACATTGCCGAGACCCGCGAAGAGGCGCGCGCTCAGGCCGGTGAGGGCCTAAAGCTGTGGCACAATGAATATCAGGTCGGCACCCTGATGCGCCCGGACGCTCAGCCCTTCTTGACCGTCGAACAGGCCCTGCACGAGACGGCCTTTGTCGAGGGCGCCGCCGCCGTCATCGGCACGCCCGACGATCTGGTCGCCGCGATCCGCAAGATGGTCAGTTCCTCCGGCGGCTTTGGCACGGTTCTGGGCTTTGCGCATGACTGGGCGAACCGCGAAAATACCCTGCGCAGTTGGGACCTGATCGCCCGCTATGTGATGCCAGAGGTCAATGGCATGCTCGAAGGCTACCGCGCCTCACGCGCCTATGTGGTCGAGAACCGCGAATGGTTCAACCGCGCGGGCCAGGCCGTGCTGTCCAAGATCATGTCCCATGAAGGGGCTGCTGCCGCCCTCAAGGCCGGGATGGAGGGCGGCGTAGCCATGCGCTCGCCCAATGCGCCAGACCTCAAACAGGCCGCGAAAGATATGAAATAGGCGAGTCTAAGGCCCGAAGATCAAAGGCGCTCCTTCCCCGACTTGGCACGGGGAAGGAGGCTATTTCTCAGAAGGTTAGATTGGCCCAAGCCCCATCGCACTGATGTTGCGTGCGGAAGGCCTTGGCGGGCATGGGCGCGATGCCGCCTTGATCGGCAATGTCCAGGGCTTGGATCTTGCCGGTCTTGTAGGCCGCCCATTGCGGAGAGCCCTTGCCGTTCGGCGTCCCGGTGCGGGCAAAGTTGGTCCAATAGCCGGTCATAGCCTCTTTCAGAGCCGTCTGCTCGGCCCCGCCAATCGGCAACATATTGAACAGATAGGGAAGTTCCGCCGCGTGGGCGGCCCCTTGCTTATAGGTCAGCATATATTTACCGCCGAAGGAGCCAACCAAGGGCGGAGCGCTCTGATTGCGATACTCATACATCCAGACCGGCGAGCCCTGCCCCGCCACGCGCGCCGAGACATTAATGCCGTTGCACGAGAAGATACTGTCCGTGCCCGCAACCCCGGCCACGAGGCTGGGCTGCATGACCGGATCGGAGCCATAGGCCGACAGGGGATAGTACTTGGTCTTGATGTCTTCGACCGAGTGGCCGGACTGGGCGGCAAGGTCTGCAGCCCCCTTGGCATAGGCCTCTGGGCTCATGACGAAGGCTCGGTTGGCCGGGTCAAAGTTCGGTGGCTTGGCCGCGAACCGCGCCGTCATCTCCCCGATGGCCACGAACATATCATTTTCGTTTTCGTTGGAGCCGTTGATCAGCGGAACCTTGTTGTTCTTGCCCGCCACAAAGGTCGCCTTGATGGTCTGGGGCAGAACCTTAGCGTCCACCGACGGGATAACGTTTGAATTGACCTTGGTGAAGGCGCTCAAAAGCTTTGACCGCACCAAGCTCTCCGGCATGGCGCGCAGGCAGGCCGCCGTCAGGTCCGAACCGGCGCAGGCCGCTGGGCTGTCGGCTCCCGCACTGGCTAGGGTCGCGGTCAGGGCCTCGGCACTCTTGGCCTCCAGATCGGCTTGGGTCAGTTGGCCGGAAACCCCATAGGCACCGCTTTGGATAATCGCCTTCTGGAACAGGCCCGCCGAACCGGGGGCCGCGAGGTGGCTGAGCACACTGAAACCGCCTGCGGACTCGCCGAAGATCGTCACGTTCTTAGGATCGCCGCCGAAACTGGCAATATTGGCCTGAACCCAGCGCAGCGCTGCCTGCTGGTCCATTATGCCATAGTTGCCCGAACTGCCGTCCTGATCGCGCAAGGCCGGGTGGGCGAGGAAGCCGAGCGCGCCGAGGCGATAGTTGATGGCGACGACGATGACGCCTTTGGTCACCAAGGCGGACGGATCGGCATAGCCGCCAGCGCTGCCGCTGGTGAAGGCCCCGCCATGGATCCAGACCATCACCGGGAACTTGCCCTCTCCTGAGGGACGATGAACATCCAGATAGAGGCAATCTTCGCTGTCGCTCGAGGCCCGGCCAATCGCCATTGAGGGCTGCAGGCAGGCCGCAGAGGACTTGGTCTTTTCGAGCGGCGCGGTCCAGTTGGCGGCAGGCTGAGGCGCCTTCCAGCGCAATTCACCGACGGGCGGCGCGGCATAGGGAATGGCGAAATAGGTGGTCATGTCCCCGCGCACGGTGGCCTTGACGGGGCCAGAGGCTGTGGTCACCGCCTCAGGGGCTGCGGCCTGAACCGACGAGGCACTGCCCAGCGCCGAGAGGCCCAAGGCCGCGGCCAAAACAATTGCCGATCCACCCATTTGAAGAGATGTTTTCATGGTCGCGTTTCTTCCCAATTTTGCTGTTTTTTCCACGCTAAGCTAATGTCGCAGCCAAAGCCAATAGGTTGTTTTCCACCCGCCGTTAGAGGGCCCTAGGGCCGATAGACCTGCGGCAGGACGGCAATGTGAAATCGCGATCACAAAGACACGTCAAAGGTGGTTAGCGCCCGCGCCCCCCATATGCTAACACCCCCCTCGTCGCGGTCAGGCGACGAAGGTGCGAATGCCTGTTTGGCGGCGGGAGAGTCTAAGATGAGTAAGGTGCTGGTAATCGGAGCGGGCGGCGTCGGCTCGGTGGCGGTCCATAAGATGGCGATGAGCGCGGAGATCTTCTCCCACATCACGCTGGCCAGCCGTACCAAGTCCAAATGTGATGACATTGCTGCCTCGGTCAAACAGCGCACCGGCGTGACCATCGATACCGTCGCGCTCGATGCCGATGATGTCGCCGCCACCACCGCCCTGATCAAGGCCGTTCAGCCCAAGCTGGTGGTCAATCTGGCCCTGCCCTATCAAGACCTCGCCATCATGGATGCCTGTCTGGCGGCGGGCGTGAACTATCTGGACACCGCCAACTATGAGCCCCGCGACGAGGCCAAGTTTGAATATAGCTGGCAGTGGGCCTATCAGGACCGGTTCAAGGATGCAGGCCTGATGGCCCTGCTCGGCTCTGGCTTTGATCCGGGCGTGACCTCGGTCTTTACCGGCTATACCAAGAAGCACCTGCTCGACACCATCGAGACGCTCGACATTCTCGACTGCAATGGCGGCGACCATGGCCACCCCTTTGCCACCAACTTCAACCCCGAGATCAATATCCGCGAAGTGACCGCGCCCTCACGCCATTGGGCCAAGGGTCAGTGGGTCGAGGGGCCGCCTCTGGCCCACAAGCAGACCTTTGATTTTGAGCAGGTCGGACCCAAGAATATGTACCTCATGTATCATGAGGAGCTGGAATCCTTGGCCAAGTTCTATCCAGAGATCCAGCGCATCCGCTTCTGGATGACCTTTGGCGATTCCTATCTCAAGCACCTCGAAGTGCTGGGCAATGTCGGCATGACGCGGATCGATCCGGTCATGTTTGAAGGCCGCGAGATCATCCCCTTGCAGTTCCTCAAGGCCCTGCTGCCCGAGCCCTCATCGCTGGGCCCCCGCACACGCGGCAAGACCAATATTGGCACCATCGCCACGGGCACCAAGGACGGCCAGCAAAAGACCTTCTATATCCGCAATATCTGCGATCATGAGGAGGCCTATGCCGAGACCGGCTCGCAGGCCATCAGCTACACCACCGGCGTTCCGGCCATGATCGGTGCGGCCCTGATGCTGACTGGCCAATGGACGGGGGCTGGCGTGTTCAATATGGAACAGCTTGATCCCGATCCTTTCATGGACCTCTTGAACAAACATGGCCTGCCTTGGAAGGTTGAAGAGCTTCCTGCGCCCTTAGACTTCTGATCGGTCAGATGGCGATGGAAACCCAAGCGGGCGGCCCCGGGGCCTTTGCTGAATTTGATCTGGGCCGCGTGCCCTCGCCCTGCTTCGTCGTCGACGAGGTGGCGGTAAGGCGCAATCTGGCCGTGCTCAAGGATGTCGGAGACCGGGGCAATGCCAAGGTCCTTCTGGCGCTCAAGGCCTTTTCCATGTGGGCTCTGGCCGATCTGGTTGGGGACTATATGGCCGGTGTCTGCGCCTCGGGCCTCTGGGAGGCGCGACTTGCGCGTGAGCACTATCACGGGGAACTGACCACCTATTCCCCGGCCTATCGCCGCCAGGACATGGCCGAGATCCTGCACCTGTCTGACACGGTGATCTTCAATTCCCCCGACCAGTTGGCGCGGTTTCAAGACGAGATCACCACCGCCCGCGCCAAGGGGGACCGTTTCGAGATCGGCCTTCGGATCAATCCCGAACATAGCGAAGGGTCTGTGGCCAAATATGACCCCTGCCAGCTCGGATCGCGCCTCGGCTTTCCCATTTCGCAGCTTCGGGAAGAGCATCTTGAGGGCGTAGACGGCCTACATATGCACGTCCTGTGCGAACAGAATTTTGAGCCTCTGCGCCGGACTTGGGACGCCATCGCGCCCAAGCTCGAGGGGCTGTGGCCCAAGATCAAGTGGGTCAATCTGGGCGGCGGTCACCACATTACCCGCGCCGACTATCAGCGCGAAGAATTGGTCGCCTTCCTGCGCCAGATCACCGCGCAGCACGATATTGAGGTCTATCTCGAACCGGGCGAGGCCATTGCTCTGGATACCGGCATTCTGATCGGTGAGATTTTGGATGGCTTTACCAATGGCGTCGCGGTCGGGATCACCGACATTTCCGCCACCTGCCACATGCCAGATGTCATCGAGGCCCCCTATCGCCCCGCCATGCTCAATGAGCCGGATGATGGGGTGAGCGTTCGCTTGGGCGGTCCCTCCTGTCTGGCAGGCGACATTATCGGCGACTATCGCTTCACCGTGCCGCCGCCCGCGGGCACCCGCATCGCCTTCCTCGACCAAGCCCACTATTCGATGGTCAAGACCAACACCTTCAACGGCGTCCCCCTGCCCTCCATCGCCCTATGGAACAGCGAAACCGACGCCCTGCGGATGGTGCGGCAGTTCGACTATACCGACTTTAGGGATCGGCTTTCTTGATCCAAACGACCTCTCGCCCCTTCGGTCGTCGCTACGCCTTTATCGTTGCTGGAGCGATCTTTCTGGCCCTGATGGGGGCGGCAGGATTGCGGGCGGCGCCGGGCGTCTTGATGTTGCCGCTGGAAAAGGCCTTTGGCTGGGATCGGGGTCTTTTGTCGGCTGCAGCCGGGCTTGGGATCTTTCTCTATGGGCTGACCGGGCCGTTCGCGGCGGCGCTGATGCAGTCCTTTGGCCTGCGCCGGACGGCCACCCTCGCCCTAGGCCTGATGGCCGTATCGGCGGGCCTGTCGAGCCTGATGACCGAGCCTTGGCACTATCTGGCCACCTGGGGCGTGATGACCGGACTGGGGTCGGGGGCCGTGGCCATGGTGCTTGGCGCGACGGTGGTCAATCGTTGGTTTGTCACACAACGCGGCCTGATGATGGGCCTTCTGATGGCTGCAAGCGCGACGGGGTCCTTGATCTTCCTGCCTGGCATGGCGGTGATTGCCGAGCGCGGGGGCTGGCGTCCAGTGGTCTTGGCCATTGCTGCGGTCATGGCCGTGCTGGCCGTGATCGTTTGGGTCTTGGTGCCCGAAACGCCGGCCTCTATCGAACAGCAACCTTACGGCGCCGATGAGGACTATGCGCCCGTCGCACCGCCCCCGCCCGGTGGTGCGCTCAAGCTCGCCTTTGTGACCCTGAGCAGAGCCGCCAAGACGCGGCCCTTCTGGCTTCTGTTTGGCAGTTTCTTTGTCTGTGGCCTGACCACCAACGGGCTGATTGGCGTTCACATGATCGCTATGTGCGGGGATCAGGGCCTGCCCGAAACACGAGCGGCAAGCCTTCTGGCCTTGATGGGCCTGTTCGATCTGGTTGGGACCTTGGCATCAGGCTGGCTGACCGACCGCTATGATCCGCGCAAGCTGCTGTTCATCTATTATCTGTTCAGGGGTCTGTCCCTGATGGTTCTGCCCTTCACAGATTTCTCGCTCACCTCTTTGGCGATCTTTGCTGTCTTTTATGGTTTGGACTGGGTAGCCACGGTTCCCCCGACCGTTCGCCTAGCCACCGACATCTTTGGAGAGCGCGACGGTCCGATTGTCTTTGGCTGGATCGCGGTGGGCCATCAGGCCGGTGCCGCCGCTGCTGCGGTCAGCGCAGGCCTCTTAAGGGCCTCGCAAGGGCGCTATCTGGAGGCCTTTCTTCTGGCGGGCATGAC
>CAISGS010000371.1 GCA_903884915.1 uncultured Caulobacteraceae bacterium
CTGGTACGATAGGCGCGGCAAACTCACTGCTTGGCACGCGGGCTGGCCAGAACATCGGTAATTCGGGCGTATATCAGTTTAATTCCGGTGATTATGTTGTGCTTAGCGGCCTGTTCGGATTGAGTGACGATAGCCAAGAGGGCGCTATTACTTGGGGTAACAGGTCGTCAGGCACAACCGGGCGCGTCAGTGCTGCCAACTCACTATTAGGATCAAATCCCTACGATAGAGTGGGAAGTGGTGGGGTACGGATTTTCGCCGGTGATCGATTGGTGGTTATGAGTCCAAATTGGAATGGCGGTGCGGGTTTTAACGGCGGTGCCGTAACCGTTCTAAATTCCTCGGGCCCATCCACCGGAACAGTATCCCAAGCCAACTCCATTATTGGTCAAGTCAGCAATTTAACATTTCGGCCGCTCGACCTTGATAGTGATGCCTTTATTGTCTCATCGACCACAGTGGATTACTCTGGCCGGGTCTATGTGGGTCTGACCAACCTCAACGCCCTGACCTATGACCGGGCACCGAGTCTAGATTTCACGATCTCTTCTGCTGCGGTAAAGCGGGTGCTGGATACGGGCACGCGGCTCGTGCTTCAGGCCAGCAATGATATCACCGTCAACTCGGCCCTGACGGTGGATAATCCCAGCGGCAATGGCGGTGACCTGACCCTGCAGGCGGGGCGCTCGATCACGATCAATCAGCCGATCTATAGCGACAATGGCAATGTCACCCTGATTGCCAATGATCTGTTGGCCAATGGCGTGATTGACGCCCAGCGGCTGGCGGGCGACGCCAACATCACCTTCGGCACCAACGGTTCAATCAATGCGGGGACCGGAACCGTCAATCTCGAACTGCGCCTCGGCACCGGCAAGACCAATTCCAGCTATGGCGATTTTATCGGCATGGGGACGAACTTTAGCAAGATCACGGCGGCGCGGACCAATATCTCGCCGTTCGAGGTCTTTACCTTCACCGCCGACAACAAGACCATGACCTATGGCGCGCCCCCGCCGGGCCTGACCTATTCGAGCTCGGGGCGTCTGTTCGGGACCGACAGCGCCGCCTTTTCGGGTACGCCGACCATCAGCACCACGGCCTCATCCATCGCCAATGTCGGGGCCTATGCCATCACCCTCGCGCGTGGCACTTTGGCGGCTTTGAAAAGTTACTACAGCTTCGACTTCGTACCCGCGACCTTCACCATCACCAAGGCCATGTTGACGGTTCGGGCCGATGACAAACGCAGGGACTATAATCTCGACAATCCCGCCTTCACGGCGTCGATCAGCGGCTTTGTGAACGGGGACACGGCAGCGGTTGTTTCTGGGCTTGGCCTTTCGTCATCCGCGACGCGGACCTCCGCCCCCGGCACCTACGCTATCAACCCATTTGGGGCCGCCGCGACGAACTATGACTTTACCTTCCTGCCCGGAACCTTAAACATCAATGTAGTCGCGCCGACGCAAACCCTCGTCTTTAAAGCCAACAATCAGACCATGACCTATGGGGCTGCGCTTCCCAGCCTTAACGGCACCTATAGTTTTGCAGGCCTCTATGGCACAGACACGGCCGCAATGGCCTTTTCGGGCACACCGGTCTTGAGCACCTTGGCCAGTTCCACCTCCAATGTCGGGGCCTATGAGATTGCCATTGCGAGGGGCACGTTGGCGGCCCTCATTTCATATTACGATTTCAGCTTCGTCCCGGGCGTCCTGACCATCACCAAGGCCCAGTTAACGGTCCAAGCCGACGATAAGAGCCGCGAATATGGCCTGGCCAACCCGACCCTGACCGCCTCGATCAGCGGCTATCGCAATGGGGATGAGGCAGGGGTCGTCTCGGGCCTGTCGCTAACCACCGGCGCGACCCAAGGCTCGAACGTCGGCACCTACCAGATC
>CAISGS010000372.1 GCA_903884915.1 uncultured Caulobacteraceae bacterium
CCCATCGCCCTTGCCAAGGCCGCTTTGCCGACCGTAACGCCCCAGCCTGACGCCACGACCTTGGCCGACCGCATCCGCCGCAAAGAGATTTCTCCGCTCGAGGCGGTCACCGACGCGATTGCCCGCGCCGAGGCGGCGCAGCCTAAGCTGAACTTTATCGTCACCTCCCTATTCGATCAGGCTTTGGACCAGGCCAAGGCTGGCACACTGAGCGGCCCCTTTGCGGGTGTGCCGTTCCTGATCAAGGACTTAAACGACTATAAGGGCGCGCCGACCCGCAATGGTTCTCGCGCCTTTCTTGACGCGCCGGTGGCTAAGGCCAGCGAGCCCCATGTCGATGCCTTTACCCGCGCCGGGTTGGTGGTCATCGGCAAGTCGGCCTCGCCTGAGCAGGGCTATCTGCCGACGACAGAGCCCGTCGCCTTTGGGCCAACCCGCAATCCGTGGAACCTTGGCCATTCGAGCGGTGGCTCATCGGGCGGCGCAGCAGTAGCCGTGGCGGCGGGGATCGTTCCGGTTGCCCATGCCACTGACGGCGGCGGCTCGATTCGCATTCCAGCGGCCAACTGTGGTCTGTTCGGCCTCAAGCCCTCGCGCGGGCGGATGATCGGCGCGGAGAAACAGACCCACGCCTATGATCTGGGTGTCGCCCATGTGGTGTCGCGCTCAGTGCGTGACAGCGCTGCGGTTTTTGCCGCAACGGAATATAGTGGTGAAGGGGCGCAATATAAGCCCGTTGGTCTGGTCACAGGGCCTTCCAAGCGTCGTCTGCGCATCGGTGTCTTGCTCGATACCGCCGGTGGCCTAAAGCCCGATGCTGAGGTTCAGGCGGGACTGGAAGCCACCGTCAAGCTGCTAACCAGCCTCGGCCACCGGGTCACGCCGACCAAATGGCCACTCGACGGGGCGATCTTCACCCAAGACTTCCTAACCCTCTGGGCGACGGACGCCGCCAAACAGGTGCAGATCGTCACGGCGACCAAGGGCGCTAAGGCTGTGCCGGATATGCTCGAGCCCTTCACCATCGGCTTGGCCGAAATGGTCAGCAAATTGCCCGCCAGCGCGATTGGCGAATCCATTGCCCGTCTCGAGGCCTCGGTTCCAGTCTATGACGCTTGGTTCAAGTCGTTCGACCTTATCCTAACCCCGGTCTTGGCCAAGCCTGCCGTCGAATTGGGTTATGTCGCCCCGACCGTGCCCTTTGCTGAACTGTCCGCCCGCGTGACGCACTATGTTGGCTACACCCCTGTGCACAATGTCGCCGGTGCAGCGGCTATGAGCGTGCCGCTCCACTGGACCTCTGACGGCATTCCCGTCGGTATGCATTTTGCAGGCCGGGCAGGGGACGAGCGCAAGCTGTTCGAACTGGCCTTCGAATTGGAACAGGCCCAGCCCTGGGCCCAGCGCAAACCGCCGGTTTGGTTTGGTGGATAGGGGGAGTTCGGCATAAAATTAGGTAATTATCGATAAGCCGTCATGAATAGATTTGGCCTTAGTCATAAAAATGACGATCAGCGTTCAAGTTAACGTCAATATCTACCCTTAAAAGATCCTCTGTAGTGGATGATTCCGCCCCAGTCTGTATTTCATTCAGTGGGCGGATCATTTTTCATCAGGGGATCTATTTTAATGAAACATACATGGTTTGCGGGCGCGTCTCTCACCTGCCTTCTAGCGATCGTCGGCGGTGCTAATGCTCAAACGGTCGATACAAAGCCTAAGGCTGACGATGAAATCATCGTTACGGGCCGCGCAGGCGTTGGCAAATATGTGAAACAGGATGCTAGCTTTGCCATTTCGGTAATCGGCAAGGATGAGCTTCGTTTGGTCAACCCAACCAGCGTGGCAGAAGTGTTCAAAGCCGTTCCGGGTTTTTGGGTTGAGTCCTCTGGCGGTGAAGCCTCCAACAATATCCGCACGCGCGGCATACCTCGGGATGGCTATTCGTCAGTCGGCCTTCAAGAAGATGGCTTACCGGTTCAGCATGATCCCGGCCTTGGCTATTTGAACGCGGACCAATCCTTCCGTTTGGATGAATCAATCAACCGGGTCGAGGCCGTTCGCGGCGGTCCAGCCTCTATCTTCGCCTCCAACGCACCCGGCGGCGTGGTCAACTTTATCACCCGCAAGCCCGGCGATAAGGCCGAAGGCGTGGTCAAGCTCGAAGTCGGTGACTATGACCATTACCGGACCGATTTCTGGTTCGGAACGCCTGTCGCCGAGGGGCTAAGCGTCTATGCCGGCGGGTTCTATCGTCAGAACAACGGCGTTCGTGACCCCGGCTTTACCGCGAACAAGGGCGGTCAGTTCCGGGTTGGCGTCGTAAAGGCGCTCGATAAGGGCCAGTTGAGCCTTGATTATAAGCGCATCGACGACACGATCGCCTTCTATCTGCCCGTGCCGATCCTTTCCAATGACGATAGCAAGTCGGCGGTACCGGGATTTGATTCAAATTACGGAACGCTGGCCGGGCCGGAAACTTCAGTCCTGAGCTTTCGTAACGTCAACGGTCCCTATGACTTTGACCTGACCCGCGGAACTGAGGTGAAGCTCAGCCAATGGACGGCAAAGCTTGATCTTGACGTCGGCAATGGCTGGAACCTGCAAAATGGTCTGCGTTATCGCGATAGCGACACTCAGCGCAATGGCCTGTTCCCAACCGGAAATATTGAAGCCGCGACCGTGAGAGCGGCTGGCCTCGTATCGACCGCCAAGGCGTTCTATCCGACGGCGACGGGTGTGAAACTGCAGTATCTGAATGCGGCCAATGGCACGTTCGATATGGTCAATGCCAACGGCAATGGTCAGGTCGTTAGCGTCAACGCCCTTGCCGTTCATGTCCCGTTGAAAGAGTTCATGAACGATCTTCGTTTGGTGAAGAAGTTCCAAGCGGGCACCCAAACCCACGATGTTTCCATCGGTGCCTATTTCGCCGGTACGGAGTTCATCTTTGATCGCTACATGTCGACAGCAATGGTCGATGTCCGCAACAATGGCCGTCTGCTGGACGCTGTTGCTGTGGACGCTTCCGGCGCAGTGGTCGGGAAGATCAGCGAAAACGGCTTCCTGCGTTATGGGTCGCTGTTCGATAACAGCCAAGCCAAGTCACGCACCGTTGCCCTTTATGCATCGGACGAGTGGCGGATCACGGAGGCCCTGCGGGTTGATGCCGGTTTCCGCTATGAAACCGAAAAGCTCGAGGGCTCGGTTGAGGGCAAGAAGACCGTCGATCTTGGCGTTGCCGGAACCTTGGCAGACAATCAAGTGATCACCGGTACAGGCGTCTTCACCGCCATCAACCGCAAATATGACGCGACCTCTTGGACGCTTGGTGCGAACTATCAGGTTCTTCCTGATTTGGGAGCCTTTGCGCGTTACACCGATACCAAGCGTATGCCTAACGGCAGTGATTTCACGGGCTCACCCCTGCGGACGGACATCATTGTTCAGCCGATCAAGATGTCTGAAGTCGGACTGAAATATACGTCTTCGATGCTGGATATCTTCGCGACGGCCTATTTCAGCAAGTTCACCGGCGTTTCTTTCACCGATAATATCTTCAACACCACGACCAATTCCTATCGTCAGGTTGTCGCCTTTGGTGGCAGTGAGACGGTGGGCGTGGAGTTGGAAGGTCAGCTGCGTCCGGTTAGCTGGTTTGATGTTAATGCCGCCCTCACGTGGCAGGATCCACAATATAAGAACCTCAAATATTCCGATATTGTCGGCGGTCAGCCTGTGGTGCGGAATTTTGACGGTAAGCAACTGGTGCGTGTCCCGCAAATCGGAGCCCGCATCGTTCCCGGTGTGAACCTCCTCGACGGTACCCTACGCGCCCAAGCCGAGGTTGAATACTATTCTGACCGCTATGCGGACAATGCCAACACCCAGAAGCTTCCGGCCTATTGGGTGATGAATGCGTCGGCGCGTTATAACTTGACGGACAAGATCACCCTGTTCGCCGAGGGAGAAAACCTGACCAATGAGATTGGTTTGACCGAAGGCAATCCGCGTTCGGGTCAGTTCGTCTCGGGTGAAGCGGGTTCGCGTTATATCTTGGCACGGCCTATCTTTGGTCGCACCTTGCGCGCGTCGGTCATCTACAAGTTCTAAGACTGTTGAAACCGGGCAGCGGCTGACCTAGCGTCAGTCGCTGTTCGTTTGAGGCCTAACGATGTTAAATCGCCGATCGATCGCCCGCCTGCTGATCCTGCTCAGCTCTATTTGGATTTGCGGTCCGGTGCATGCCTTGCCACATCGGGTTCCAGATCAGGTCCTGACGGGAACCCTCACCGGGGCAGATCATGAGACCTATAGGGAGGTCGCTTTTGAGGTTCCGGCGGGAACCAAGCGGCTGACTGTGGATTTTGCCTATACGGGCCGTGAGGACAAGACGACCATTGATCTGGGTCTTCGTGATCCAGAGCGATTTCGCGGGTGGAGCGGGGGCAATAAGTCCCAGTTCACGGTCTCGGCCAGTGACAGTACCCCCTCCTATTTGACCGGTCCCTTGCCTGCGGGGACTTGGTCGCTGGTCTTGGGTGTGCCCAATATTCGCCAAGCTGCGACAGCGGCCTATACGGCCAAGATCTGGCTCGATCGCGCCGATGTGCCCTTTGGCGGCTTTGGCGATGGTCCTATCAAGACGGGTGCGCGTTGGTATCGCGGCGATCTTCATGTCCATACGGGGCACAGCGATGGCTCTTGCCTGAGCCGGGAGCAGAAAAAGATCCCCTGTCCGGTCTTTCGCAGCCTGCAGACCGCTGTCGAGGCCAAGCTCGATTTTGTCGCCATCACGGATCACAATGCCACGTCACAGTTTCAGGCTCTGCGCGAACTTCAGCCCTATTTTGACGATC
>CAISGS010000373.1 GCA_903884915.1 uncultured Caulobacteraceae bacterium
ATCCGGGACTAACAACTGAGGTCTTGACCTTCCTTGGCGACCGCATCGGCGAAAGCTTGACCGGAGAGACGGCGTCCTTAGCCATTGGGATCTATGGCCAAGATCTCGCTGTCCTCGACCAGACCGCAAAGGCGGTCGCGGCCCTGTTGCAAAAGGTTCCGGGCTCTGTTGATGTTCAGATCCAAACCCCGCCCAAGGCCCCGTCCGTTCGAATTGAGTTGAATTTCGCCAAGTTGGCGCAGCAGGGCTTTACGGCGAACGATGTTCTGACACAGGTCCAGACCGCCTATCAGGGCGCGTCAGCAGCGCAGATCTTTAAGGCCGATCGAACGATCGATATTGCTGTCACCTTGCCTGAAGATGCCCGCCAAGATCCCGAAGCGGTGGGATCGCTCTTGCTGCGGTCGCCGACCGGCCAAATGGTTCCCCTGCAGACGGTTGCGCGGGTCTATTTGTCTGATAGCCGGACGATCATCTCGCATGAAGGCGGCCTGCGCCGTCAGGTCGTCACGACCAATCCTGCGCCAAGTCAGGTGGCCAAAATCACCGCCGCAGCGCAATCGGCCCTACAGGGCCTAAAACTGCCCCCCGGGGTTCACCTAGAGTTTTCAGGAACCGCCGAGGCGACGACACTGGCGCAGCGGGAGTTGCTCTTTAACCTAGCCTTTGCCGGTGTTGGGGTGGTGGCTCTCCTCCTTGTCGCTTTTGGAAATGGTCGATCTGTTGGCTTGATTGTTGCCTCGGCTCCCTTTGCGATGGTTGGCGGGGTCTTGGCGGTTGCCGCCACCGGTTCGGGGCTGTCGCTAGGAGCACTGGTGGGGTTTGTGACCCTGTTTGGCGTTGCAGCCCGCAATGCGATCCTTTTGATCTCGCATGCTGACCATTTGGTCAAAGACGAGGGTCAGACTTGGTCGCTGGAGACCATCATCTTGGCAACGCGCGAGCGTGTCTTGCCGATTTTGATGACTGCACTGGTCACTGCGCTCGGTCTGGCACCGCTAGCGCTCGAAACCGGTCAGGCGGGCCGTGAAATCCAAGGTCCCATGGCGCTCGTCATCTTAGGGGGTTTGATCACATCGACCCTGATGAGCCTTCTGCTTCTGCCGGCCTTGATTTGGCGTTTTGGTCAGTCACCAAAATCCGATCAGGTTAATTCTGAACCGTCCTAAATGCTGCTGACCTTGAAATTCATGGAGCCCACTATGCGAACGATCGTTCTAGCCGCAACAGCGAGTTTCTTTCTGGCATTGGGCTCCGGCTCTGCCCAAGCCGCAACGCCTTCTGCACCGGCGATCGAGCGCATCTCTGCCGCGCCCGACGGCGGTTGGGACTATGCGACCTTTGATGGGCAACATCAGAAGATCTATGTCGCACGCACAAGCGGTGTGACGATAATCGATCTAGCGACAAAGACCTCCAGCGCTATTTTGCCTGATCTGAGCCGCAATCACATCGCTTTGCCTGTCAATGGCGGAAAGACCCTGTTGGTCACCGTCGGCAGCACGGGTGAGGCGGTACTGGTTGATCTTGCCAGCGGCAACATCACTGGGCGGGTCAAGACCGGCGCTAAGCCTGACGCCGCTCTGATCGAGCCACTTTCGGGTCTGGTTTGGGTCATGGATAACAAGGGTGGCGGCATTACCCTCATCGACCCTCAATCGGGCCTGATAAGGGACAAGATTGCCGTCGAAGGGGCGTTGGAATTTGCTGTGACGGACGGTGCTGGCACAGTCTTTGTCAATGTCGAGGATCACAATGAGGTTGTTGTGCTGGACGCAAGGTCGAAGTCCATCCGCGCGCACTACGCGATGCCAGGCTGTGATGAACCCACAGGGCTGGCTTTCGACGCCAAGCAAGCGCGTTTGATCGCTTCCTGTGGCAACCATGTTGCTGCGATCCTATCGGCCAAGACCGGCAAGCTATTGGCCACCGCGGCGATTGGCAGTGGCCCTGACGCCGTAGTTTATGATCAAAAGACCGACCGAGCCTTTGTGCCCAATGGCCGCGATGGAACGGTTACGGTGATCAATATGGCCACGATGAAGGTGCTCAAAACCCTGCCAACCGCCGTAAGTGCGCGTACCGCGACTTTCGATAGTGATACTGGAGCGCTTTATTTACCCTCTGGCAGTTTTGGGCCCGCGGCGACAAAGGGTGTGCTGCCTCAGTTCGTCCCCGGCTCCTTTGCTGTCCTGAAAGTCCCTACCCGTTAGGCCTTTACACGCCAAGGCATGCAAAAAATGCCAGGCTCAAGCCGCAAGGTTTAGGAAATTGATCATGTAAAGGCCTAAGCGGTTCACGGCTCGGGTTCGGCGCACCAGCTCGCCAATCCTGTTACTGATTTGTCTTGCGCTTACGTCCGCGGCGATAGCTCAGTTTGCTGTTGTTCAAACCACGCCATCGCCATGGTCGTTCCATGACACGAGCAGGGCACCTGACACTCTAAAGCTCAGCGCGTCAGTTCGCTCCTGCTAAGACACGATTGATGGTCAGCAACGGCCAAGCTTGAACCCAGGTGATACCCGCTTAATCTGCGCACCACCCTGTTTGCGGAATATCAAACCGGGCCCCTAAGGATCAGCGCTGAAATCTTTGACAGCCGAGCCTTTGGCGGCAATCTGAGGACCTACACCGATCTGACTTTTCCACCCGCCAACATCAAACTAGGCTCGCGCTTTTGTTTGGGGCAAAAATTGGGAAAAGGTCTAGGACGAGGTCCCGATATTGCTCAGACCGTTGCCG
>CAISGS010000374.1 GCA_903884915.1 uncultured Caulobacteraceae bacterium
CAATAGGATGACCTTCGATGAGTCGACCACGCGCCGGGTGGCGCAGAACGTCCGGCTTCTCGAGCGCCTGTTCAATGAGGCCCTCGCCTATCTGGACGGCGACGCCCGTCAGCAGGGTGTCCAAAAGGCAAGGGATGCCGACAACCAGGCCGGTGACCTGTCGAGCCTTTCGGCAGATGAAGCCGTCTATCTTGTTCGGGCGCTGGCCTGCCTATCGACCCTGACCAATATTGCCGAAGATGTGGCAGGGCGTCGCCAATTGGATGATGGGCAGTCGGGCGGCCTTCCTGCCACCTTAACCGGGGCTATCGCCCTCAAAGAGCGTGAAGGCGTATCGGAAGCCGACATCCAGTCGGTGTTGGACGAGATGCGCCTAACCCCCGTCCTGACCGCCCACCCCACAGAGATGCGCCGCGCTTCTGTGGTCGACCGCGAATTTGAAGTCGCCCGGATCTTGGCTCTGCGCCGCCATAGCTTGCCGCGAACGCTAGATCTGTGGACGCAGGATGAACTGTTCCGCGCTATCGCCCTTCTTTGGAAGACCAGGCTTCATCGCCCGGATCGCATTACGGTCAGTGATGAGATCGATAATACGTTGGGCTTTGTTCGGCGGGCGATCCTGCCTGCACTGGTTCGGCTCTACAGCGATTGGGACCGCGATTTGCCGGAGCAGGCGCCCTTCCCTCTCGTGGTTGGGTTGGGGTCCTGGATTGGCGGCGACCGCGATGGCCATCCCCATGTCGACGATGTGACCTTAAAGCTAGCTCTGGCCGAACAGGGTCAAGTCATCTTCGCCTGGTATCTTGAACAGTTAGACCAACTGGAATCAGAGCTGACCCTGTCGGTCACCTTGGCCCCAGTCTCGGACGAGGTGATGGAATTGGCTAGGCGCTCAGCCCAGCATTCGGTGCACCGGGCCGACGAGCCCTATCGCCGGGCCCTGACCTATATTCACGACCGGGTTCTGGCCACGGCTGAGCGCCTAAAGGCCTCTCCTGTCGGTGCTCCCAAGGCTGCTGCCCAAGCCCAGCCCTACGGTGCCGTGTCCGAACTGGTGCACGATCTGTCGATTATCAGAGACAGTCTGATTTCCCATGGCGGTGAGCGCTTGGTGGGAACCACCCTGAAGGTGTTGCTGCAGATTGTGCGTTGCTGCGGCTTTCACCTCCTGTCGCTCGATCTTCGGCAAAATTCCGATGTCCATGAACGGGTGATGGCCGACCTCTTTGCCCAATCGCCAACACCAATCGACTATCTTGGGCTTTCAGAGGATCAAAGGATCGAGCTTCTGATTGAGCAACTCTCTGATGATCGCGTCCTGCGCTGGCCCTTTGCGTCCTATTCAGCCGAAACCAAGCGTGAGCTTCGGATATTGGACGCTGCGGCCGAGACCGTGTCCGCCTATGGTCCAGAAGCCATCGGCGCCTATGTGGTGTCTAAAGCCGCATCCGTCTCCGACATTCTTGAACCCCTCGTCCTGCTCAAACAGGCGGGCCTTGTCTTTGGCGGTGCCGCGCCAAGGTCAATGCTGGGCGTCGCGCCCCTCTTTGAAACCATTGGCGACCTCGAAGCGGCCCCCGCCATTATTGATCGCTGGCTCAAACTGCCGATTGCGCGGTCCCTCCTTGGACCAAAGGCAACCCAAGAGGTGATGTTGGGCTATTCGGACAGCAATAAGGACGGGGGCTACACCGCCTCGCGTTGGTCACTGCACCGGTCGTCGTCCGACATTCTCAAGGTCTGCGACCAGCAGGGCGTGGGTCTGCAGCTGTTTCACGGCCGGGGCGGATCGGTCGGACGCGGCGGCGGCTCGAGCTTTTCCGCCATCCTCGCCCAGCCCGCCGGAACGGTGCGCGGGCGCATGCGTGTCACCGAACAGGGTGAGATGATCGCGCGCAAATTTGGTGATGAGGTTTCGGCGCGCAAATCCCTAGACAGTGCCTGCGCCGCCGTCTTTCTTGCCACCTTGCGCCAAGAGGGCGACACGACCTCTACAGCACTGGATGCAAGGTTTGGCCCGGCCATGAGCGCCATTACCGATGCCTCGTGCGAAGCCTATCAGGACCTAGTCTATCGCGATCCGGCCTTTGCGAGCTTTTTCCGTACCGCCACGCCGATTTCCGAAATCATTGACCTAAAGATCGGCAGTCGGCCCGCCTCACGCACCAAATCGGGCCGGATTGAAGACCTGCGCGCCATTCCCTGGGTCTTTAGCTGGTCCCAGTCGCGGTTTATGCTGCCAGGCTGGTACGGCTTTGCATCGGGCGTCAAGGCGGCGAACATCAGCATCAGCCAACTGAGCGAAATGGCTCAGGGCTGGGGGTTTTTGGACACTTTTCTGGCCAATATGGAAATCGCCTTAGCCCAAAGTGATATGGCCATGGCCAGCGCCTATGCCGGTCTTGCCCCAGATCGCGCCCATGCCGAACGGATCTATGAGACGATCCATAGGGAATGGAAGGCGACAGAGGATCTAATCCTCAAGGTTCGAGGCACGACAAGCCTGTTGCAAAGCCAGCCGGACCTTGCGGCCTCTATTGCCCTGTCAAAGCCCTGCCTTGATCCGCTTAACCGATTGCAGATCGAGCTCTTGTCTCGGCGTCGGCGAGGCGAAAACAGCGAGGCCGTTCAGCTTGGCATTCAATTAACTCTCAATGGCATTGCGGCGGCCTTACGCAACACAGGTTAAGGTGACGCAGTTCAACAGGGGCTCGCGGTTTGCGAAAGCCGCGACCTTGGGTTAGGCTGACGGTTGAAACCCATAAAGTGTCATGAAACCCAAATCAAAACAGCGAAAGTCTGCCCCCGCGACCGCGCGCGGAGTCGCGTCTATTGAAGAGGCAACCCAATGGTTTGCCCGTCAAAATATCGAAGAGATCGAATGTTTCGTGCCTGACCTAGCCGGTGTGGCGCGCGGCAAGATCATGCCGGTGCGTAAGTTCCTCAATGGCGGCACCATGAACCTGCCGATGTCGGTCTTCTATCAGACCATCACCGGCGATTTTCCAGACCTTGAAGGTCTGATTGGCGCGGTTCAGGCCGATACGGATATTTTCCTTGTCCCCGATTTTGCGACCCTGGCCAGCGTACCTTGGGCGCAGGACCCAACCGCGCAGGTCATTCATGACGCCTTCCACCCCGATGGTCGTCCCGTCGATGAGAGCCCGCGCCAAGTCTTGCGCCGGGTGCTGTCGCTCTACCGCGCCAAGGGCTGGGAGCCGGTTGTCGCGCCAGAGCTTGAATTTTACCTGGTCGAGAAGAATGTCGACCCCGACTATCCCCTCAAACCGCCAACGGGCCGGTCGGGACGTCCAGAGACCGGCCGTCAGGGCTATTCGATCTCTGCGGTCAATGAGTTCGATGCCCTATTCGAGGACATGTACGAATATTCCGAACGCCAAGGCCTAGAGATCGACACCCTGATCCACGAGAGCGGTGTTGCCCAGATGGAGATCAATCTGCGGCACGGCAATGCCTTGGAATTGGCCGATCAGGTTTTCATGTTCAAACGCACCATCCGTGAAGCGGCGATGGAGCACGAGATCTATGCCACCTTCATGGCCAAACCGATGGCCTCTGAGCCCGGCTCAGCCATGCATATTCACCAATCCATCATTGATCCCATCACGGGCCAGAACCTCTTTTCTGACCCCGGCACCGATGGACCAACGGAGCTGTTCTACAGCTTCATTGCCGGTCAACAGCGCTATATGCCCGCGATCATGGCCATCTTGGCACCCTATGTGAATTCCTACCGCCGGATCAGCAAAGAATCCGGCGCGCCGGTCAATACCCAATGGGGCTATGATAACCGCACGGCGGGTCTTCGCATTCCGCCATCGGACGCGGCCAATCGCCGGGTCGAGAACCGGGTCCCCTCCTCCGATGCCAATCCCTATCTGGCCATAGCGGCCGTTCTGGGCGCGGGCTATTTAGGCATGATCTCAGCCCTCAAGCCTGAGCCGCCGGTCGATACGGACGCCAATCTTCGCGGCGTTGAACTGCCGCGCAGCCTGATTGAGTCGGTGGAATTGCTAAGTTCCTGCGTTCCCCTGCGAGAAATACTGGGCGGCAGCTTCATTGACGCCTATTCGCGAGTGAAGCTCGCCGAATATGACGCCTTCATGCGCACCGTTAGCCCCTGGGAGCGGGAATTCCTGCTGCTCAACGTCTAATCCCTATGGCAGCGCGCAACCAAGGCCATCCGACGACCTCTTGGTACGCGCAAACGGCAAACCCCTTCCCGGACCTTGCGGCCTTGAAGGGCGAACACCATACTGAGGTCTGCATCATCGGTGCGGGCTATACCGGACTGGGCGCAGCCCTTCGCCTAGCCGAACAAGGTGTTTCCACCATCGTCTTGGAGGAGGCGCAGGTCGGTTCCGGCGCATCGGGCCGCAATGGTGGCCAGATCCATACGGGTCAAAGGCGTGATCAATATTGGCTTGAAAAGACGGTCGGGCCAGATGATGCGATGGCCCTTTGGACCCTCGCGCAGGACGCCAAGGCCCATCTGCATGGGCTAATTGCGCAATATGCCATCGCCTGTGATCTCCAGCCCGGACTGATCGAAGCGCGTCATAGACCGATCGGCGAGGACCACGACCGCGCTTGGCGTGACCATATGGCGAGCCGCTACGGCTACGACCAGATCCGCCTGATCAATAGGGACGCGCTGGCCCACGAGCTGGGTTGCGAGACCTATTTTGGGGGAACAGTCGATGAAGGCGGCGGACATCTTCATCCGCTCAACTTCGCCCTTGGACTAGGGCGTGCCGCTTTAATCAGCGGTGCGCAGATTTTCGAACGCTCGCGCGCCCTGTCTTGGCGCAAGACCGCTCGAGGTATGGAGGTCAGCACCCAGCAAGGCACGGTGATTTGCCAAAGGCTGATCTTGACCGGTGACGGCTATATTGATGGGCTATCCCCCTCCATCGATGCCCGGGTCATGCCAATCAACAACTTCATCTTGGCAACCGCGCCCTTGGGCGAGCTTGCCGACGAGATCATTCGTAGCGACGGGGCCGTCGCCGATAGCCGCTTTGTCGTAAACTATTTTCGCAAATCCTCGGATGGGCGGTTGCTGTTCGGTGGCGGCGAGAACTATTTGCCCGGATTTCCCTCAGACCTTGCGCGATTTGTGCGCCGTCACATGCTGAAGGTCTATCCAAGGCTCGCCGACGTGCCGATCACCCATGCTTGGGGCGGCACACTTGGAATCACCCTGAACCGCACGCCCTATGTCCGAGCCCTCGCGCCCGGTGTGGTCACCGCTGCGGGCTACAGTGGCCAAGGGGTGATGCTCGCGCCCTATTTTGGCAAGCTGTTAGCCGAAGCGAGCCTAGGCGAGATGTCCGGTCTTGATCTGCTATCGCGCCTGCCCGCCCCAGCCTTTCCAGGAGGGAAATTCTTGCGTTGGCCCGCACTGGTCGCTGGCCTGAGCTGGTATGCCCTTCGCGACCGGCTCTAGTCCTTAGACTCAGCGTCCTGAAGAAAGGCCGCGACCAAGCTAGAGATCATCTGTGGATTACGAACTGCGATGATGCCAGCTGCCGCCGCGACGGCGGCGCTGACCAAGGGCTTATCGCGCACAACAGCCATGAGGGTTGCCAAGATGGGCGAAGTCTCTGGCGGGGCCTGAACCGGGCGTTTCTCGGCCGGGGCAGGTCGGCTGGCCACAAATGCGACGACAAGCGCCACCAAGGCAAAGAGACCCGCGACGATCGCGCAGGCTATGGCCTCACCCCAAAGGCTGCGTAACAGCACAAAGAGGCCGAAAGCGGCCGCCACAAGGCTGACGCCCACGCTGACGGCGACGATTATGGCCGTCGTTAGCGTCTGAATGACCGTCTTGCCGATCATCTGCGTCGTCCACTGCTGATGAGAAGCCCGATGACGACACCGACACCCAAAGCCATTGCTGTCGCCGTCAGGGGGCGATTGCGAACCTGATCTGAAACGGCCTTCTGAGCCGCTTCGAGTTGATCCTCGGCATTGTCGATCAGGGGCTTGGACTGCGCCCCAAGCGCCTTCACCCCCTCACGAAACATCGCTTCGACCCGATTGATCAGGTCTGCGACAGCCGCCTCAGTGACCGGGTCCGTTGAAGCATCAGCCTTGTGCGCACCCTTTGGCGCGCTGGATGGCGGTATTGTGGCATCTGGCTCAGCAGACATGTCGACCCTCAATTAAAATGCCAAGCCCCAAGGCGTGGCGCGCAATGCCAATATCGAGGGCATCACTTCTCTTCAAATATAGGAACACCCTATTACCCGTTCTAGGGCGGTGCCAAGCGATCACCGCCATCTAGACTTGCGGCAAATAGCGCATGGCACCCGCCAGATCAGTCCGATTTGCTCACAGAAGTAAGATTATCGTCCGCATTTCGATCGATCAGCTTGGCATAGGGATCGACGCCGGCAAATTTCGGCAAGCTCGGAACTGTGAGGACTATGGTCTGAACGCCCGACCGCAAGGGGGCGGACTTAAAGGCCAGTACTTTTGACCGATCAAAATCCTTGGCCTCAGGCTTGACCGTAAAGAGGCCGACATCCACAGCCTCGGCCATGGGAACCGCTGTTTCCTTACCCTGCCCATCGGCAGTCAG
>CAISGS010000375.1 GCA_903884915.1 uncultured Caulobacteraceae bacterium
AGGCGGTGGTGGGATTGCACCGAAACATCTGCATCAATGCCGCCCAGATTACGGCCTGTTTTGATGATCCAGAGCCGCCTGTCGTGGTCAATGCTGCCCCCTGGAGCCACAGTCTGGGGGCCAATGCCATCTTGCACATGGTCACCCATAGGGGTGGATCGCTCCATATCGATGCTGGCCAGCCGACGCCCGAGCGATTTGCCGAAACCTTGCGTAATCTCAAAGAGATATCGCCGACCTATCACAATATGGTTCCGGCAGGATGGGGTCTGTTTGCGGGGGCGCTTGAGCAGGATGAAGAGCTCGCTAGGACCTTCTTTGCTCGTGTTCGCGTCCTGCAATATGGCGGGGCCAATCTGGCGCAAAGCGTCTGTGATCGTATTCAGGCGGTCAGTGTGCGCCTAACCGGAGAGCGCCTGACCTTTGCCACGGGCTATGGCTCGACCGAGACCGGCCCTACGGCCTGCAATATTCACTGGCTCAATGATCGCACGGGCATGTGCGGTCTGCCGGTGCCGGGAACCTCGGTCAAGCTGGCACCCGAGGGCAGCAAGTTCGAAATAAGGGTCAAGGGACCTCAGATCTCCCCCGGCTATTATAACGATCCGGAAAAATCAGCAGCGGCCTTTGATGAAGATGGTTTTTACCGACTGGGCGATGCGGCTCGGTTGCAGGATGAGGCCGATCCGCAGGCCGGTCTGGTGTTCGATGGCCGACTGGTCGAGAATTTCAAGTTGGCTTCGGGCACCTTTGTGGCGGCCGGTTCCTTGCGGATCACCGCCATTTCGGCGGTCGGCGGGGCGGTGGCCGATGCCGTGGTCTGCGGTGAAGGCAAGGAGGGCGTTGGCCTTCTGCTGTTCCTAAATGCCCCGTTCTGCGCGAGGCTGGGCGATGCCAATGCGGTTCGCGAGGCTGTCCGTTCAGGACTTCAACGCATGAATGCAGAGGCACGCGGCGGCGGTGGCAAGGTCGCCAGAGCCATCATCCTATCCGGTGCGCCGGACCCGCTTTCGGGTGAAATCACCGATAAGGGCTATATCAATCAGGCCCTGTCGCGCCAGCAACGTGCGGCGGATGTCGAGCGCCTGTTTGCCCTTACCCCCGACGACGATGTTCTGACCTTTTAAGGCGAAAGCACCGGGTGAATAGCAGTCGTCTCGGCACCGTGATCTTTTGATACCAACAAAAAACCCGCCGGAGTGATCCCCGGCGGGTTTGTCGTTAGACCCTTAGAGGGGCTTACTTTACCGCATTGCCGGGAAGCTTACAGCCGCCGCCGATGCCCTTAGCTTGGGTGCAGCTCAGCACCGACTTAGGGGCTTCGACGCCCGTCGTAAATTCGATGACCCAACCGGGCAGGCCGTCAGAGCAGGCCACTTCCAAGAACTCCGACGTATCTGCGCGCCCGATCATGTTGACGTTTGACACGGTGCAGGAGGACTTGCCTAGCGACTTCAAGCTGTTGGTCAGCTTTGGATAGACCAGCTCTTGCTTGGAGAAGCTGCAACGATAGCCCGACAGTTGCGAGCGCACGCAGTCGAGGATCTGTGGCTTAACACCTGCGGAGGTCGGGAAGATGCCTACAGCGCCGTCAGGGCGGTTCTTACAGGCCATTTCGACAACTTCCTTGTCATTGCCTTGAACCGCGAAGGCGGCGTACTTGGCCACGTCGCAGTCAAAACCGGCCTTCTTTGCAAGGCTGGAATAGAGGCCCGCCTGCTGAGTTTCGGCTTCACGCGCATCGGTCAGGGTACAGCCACCGCCAACGAAAGCCGCTTCCGCGCACTTGATCGTCTTGGCCAGCTCTTCGGCCTTGACCTGAAGCATGACGCCTTCGCCCGACTGGCAGGCAATTTCGTAATATTCCGAGCCATCGACGGTCGACAGAACATAACGGGTGCCGCTGATGTCACAGGCCTTGTTCGACTTGGCCATCATCGCCTTGATCGGCTCGAGATTCTGCTCAGGGGTGGTCAATTCGCAGTTCTTGCCCGATTGGCCGAAAGAAATGCACGACATAGAGGTGATCTTGCGGTCTGCCGTTGCAGGCAGACCCGCCAGCATCACCATGCCCGCGCCAGACTTACAGGCCAGTTCATAATAGGCGCTGGTCGGGCTTTGGCCGATATAACGAGCCTTATCCACGACGCAGTGCGAACCGGTCTTGGCAACCAAGGGCTGGAGACCAGCGACAGGGTTGGCGTTGGCCGGCAGCAGGCAGCCGAGGCTGTTCTTCTGTGGCTTGCCATCAGCGCCAATGGCGGGAGCCGAGGTGGCCACGCAGTCATAGGTCAAGGGCATGGAGCCATCGGTCTTGGCTTGGATGATATAGCCGAGGCCTTCAGAGCAGGCGACTTCGAAGAAAGCGGTCGTGACCTTGACGCCGTCCTTCTTTTCGTCGGACGAACCGACAAAGCGCGCATCGGTCAGGCCGCAGGCCAGGCCGGACTTTGCGATGATTTCGGGGGCCTTAGCCATCCCTGCCTTGCGTGCGACCTCGGGTACGCCGACCTCTGCCTTAGGGGCGGCGAGTGCGGGCGATGCAATCGCGAGGGTGATGGCGGCGATGAGCCCCAGTCCAAATGGCCTCATGGGTACGTCTCCTGGAATTCCTGACCCTTACGGGCTTGTGATGGTTGCCTTTGGAGGAGCATAAGCCCCTTCATACGGGTCTGGTCAAGTTTGACCGTGACTGAGACCAAACTAAGACCGTGAATCAGGCATATTGTGCCTAGACCGCGATCTCTATTGGCATCATTGGATTGCCACGACAATCGCTCGCATATTCGGCTTGGGCCATTAGCCGCAGGAGACTTTCGACGTGCAGGACGGAACTCAAGAAGATCCCACCGACATCGCTGAACGCCGTCCGGCCCTGGTTTACCCTTTTGAGACCGTTCCAGAAGATGGCGAGACCCTGGAGATCGCGCCGGGTCTGATCTGGATCCGCATGGGCCTGCCCTTCGCTCTGGCGCACATTAATCTCTGGGCGATTCGCGACGGCGAGGGCTGGGCAATCGTCGATACGGGGGTTCAGACCCGCGAAACGGCTGCTGCTTGGCGCAAGATTTTCGCCGGCCCCCTCGAAGGAAAGCCTGTCACGCGGGTTTTTGTCACCCACATGCATCCTGACCACATCGGCATGGCCGGATGGATCACGCGCAAGTTCAACTGCCGTCTGTGGATGAGCCGCCTCGAATATATCTCTTGCCGGATG
>CAISGS010000376.1 GCA_903884915.1 uncultured Caulobacteraceae bacterium
ACGGCCCTGAGCGCCGAAGACTGGGAAGCGGTCGTGGCCGACTATAAGGCCGCTGTCGAGCGCGAGCTGGACCGTCCCTTTCCGCAAGACCCTGCCGCCCAGCTATGGGGCGCAGTCAGCGCCGTCTTTGCCAGTTGGATGAATGAGCGCGCCAAGTTCTATCGCCGCATGCACGATATCCCCGAAAGCTGGGGCACGGCGGTCAATGTCCAGTCTATGGTGTTCGGCAATATGGGCGAGACCTCGGCAACGGGTGTGGCCTTCACCCGCAACCCCTCGACCGGTGAAGCACGGCTCTATGGCGAGTTCCTAATTAATGCCCAAGGCGAGGATGTGGTGGCCGGTATCCGTACGCCTCAGAGCCTGACCAAGATCGCCCGAGAAGAGATGGGCGAGACGGCCCTGTCGATGGAAGAGGCCATGCCAGAGGTCTTTGGCCAGTTCAAGGCCGTGGTCGAGCGGTTGGAACGCCACTATCGCGACATGCAAGACATCGAGTTCACGGTCGAGCAGGGCGTGCTCTATATGCTCCAGACCCGTAACGGCAAGCGCACGGCCAAGGCGGCGCTTAAGATCGCGGTTGATATGGCGGCGGATGGTATGATCACCCAGGAAGAGGCGATCTTGCGCGTCGAGCCCTCGGCGCTGGACCAGCTCTTGCACCCCACCATCGATCCCAAGGCCGAGCGCAATGTCATTGCTCAGGGCCTGCCCGCATCGCCTGGTGCGGCGACGGGGACGGTTGTGTTTGATTCCGAAGAGGCCGAGCGTCTGGGCAATTCTGGCCATTCGGTCATTCTGGTCCGCGACGAGACCAGCCCCGAAGACATCCATGGCATGCATGCGGCACGCGGCATTGTCACGGCGCGCGGGGGCATGACCAGTCACGCCGCTGTGGTCGCGCGCGGCATGGGTCGGCCTTGCGTCTCCGGTGCTGGCGAGATCCATATCGACGGCAAGGCGGGCGAGTTCCGTTGCCGGGGCCGGACCTTCAAGGCCGGTGACATCATTACCATCGATGGCTCGCGCGGCGAGGTTCTGGCCGGGGCGGTCAAGATGGTTGAGCCAGAACTGACCGGCGATTTCGCGACCCTGATGGCCTGGGCCGATAAGGTGCGCCGCCTGAAGGTGCGCGCCAATGCCGAGACGCCCTTGGATGCTAAGACCGCTCGCCAGTTCGGGGCTGAGGGCATAGGCCTTTGCCGTACCGAACACATGTTCTTCGATGCCGACCGTATCGCCGCCGTGCGCGAGATGATCTTGGCCGATGATGAGGCCGGTCGCCGCCTCGCCTTAGCTAAGATCTTACCGATGCAGCGTAATGATTTTACGCAACTTTTTACGATTATGGCGGGCCTGCCCGTCACCATCCGCCTGCTCGATCCGCCGCTGCACGAGTTCTTGCCCCATACCGAAGAGGATGTGCGGGCCGTGGCCGAGTCGACCGGGCTCGATGCGCAAAAGCTGCTGCGTCGGGCCAAGGAACTACATGAAACCAACCCCATGCTCGGCCATCGCGGCTGCCGTTTGGGTATTTCCTATCCGGAAATCTACGAGATGCAGGTCCGCGCCATCATCGAGGCGGCCTGCGACGTGGCCAAGACCGGCGATGCGCCTGTGCCCGAAATCATGCACCCCTTGGTCGCCAAGGGCGAGGAGATGAACTTCCTCCGCATACTGACAGACCGTACCGCTAAGGCGGTGATGGAAGATCGCGGCGTGACCATTCAGTACATGGTTGGCACCATGATCGAGTTGCCGCGCGCCGCGATCCGGGCCGGTGATCTGGCCGAAAATGCTGAATTCTTTTCGTTCGGTACCAACGACCTAACCCAGACCACCTTTGGCATCAGCCGCGACGACTGTAGCCGGTTCTTGGAGGCCTATCTGGCCAAGGGCATTTTCGAGCGCGACCCCTTCGTGACCATCGACCAAGAGGGCGTCGGCGATCTTATCCGAATTGCGACCGAACGGGGCAGAGCGGTGCGTCCCGACGTCAAGCTCGGCATCTGCGGTGAACATGGCGGCGATCCGGCGTCGATTGCCTTCTGCGAGAGTGTTGGCTTGGATTATGTGTCCTGCTCGCCCTACCGCGTGCCGATTGCTCGTTTGGCAGCGGCGCAGGCTGCGCTGAGCCGATAGGGCTGGGGGGCTTGTTTTTTTAAGAAAAACAAACAAGGCCCTCACCCAACCCT
>CAISGS010000377.1 GCA_903884915.1 uncultured Caulobacteraceae bacterium
CCCTTGACCGCATTGAACAGCGACCACCAGTCCAGCGCCTGTTCATCAACCTTGAGACCGCTGGTCTGTTCCCAGAGCTTCAAGGCCTCAGTGCGGGTCAGCATGCCTCCGACCTTGTCGGGATCATAATGGCCCCAAAGCGGATCAATGGCCCAGCCCAGATCTTCCATCGGATCGCCCAGATGGGCCATTTCCCAATCAAGGATGGCGATGATCTTGCCCTCCCCATCATGCAGGAAATTGCCCGTGCGATAGTCGCCGTGGACGACGCTGATCTTCTGAGCGGGCGGCGGTGGATTGCGCCGAAGCTTGCGGATCGCGGCCCAAACGATGGGTTGAGGGTGCAGTTGGTCAGTCTCAATCACGTTCGCCCAATAGTCCAATTCCTTGGACCAGCAGGCGGCCAGTTCGGGCATTTCAGCCACCTCACTGATCGGCAGGCCAACCGGATCGGCCTTGGCGATGATGCCAAGGCTTGAGAAGAACTGCTCACCGATGGTGGCCGCGTGGACGCCGTAAGCATCGACTGTAAAGGGACTGGCAGCCTTGCCGCCGTCTATCCGCCCCATGATAAAGAAGGGACGCTCCAACTCGGTCTCAGCCATTTCCAGAGCCACCGGCTCAGGCGCAGGAACCCCGCGACCATAGAAGGACTGAACGGCCAGAAACTCTAGCCGCCGGTCGGTGTCGATCAGGCTACCGACGGGGTCGCGGCGCAGGATCAAGCCCTTGCGCTCGCCATCGACGTCAACATCGAACTGGTAAGTTTCGCGGCTCGCCCCGCCCGGAATGCGGGTCAGGTCGAGCACCTGAACCGGGTGCCCCCACAGTCGGCCCAGATAGGCGGAAAGTTGATCGGCTAAACTCATTTTGCAAAGTCCGTCACGCCGGTGAAGCCTGCAGGCTCATAGGCCCCCATCACCAGTTGCTCCAGCACCCCGCGACCAACCCGCGTGCGGCCATGGGCATCGACATAGGTGACCTTGGAGACAGCTTGGATATGTAGATTGTGCATCTGCTGGACATCGACATCCTTCAGGATGATGTCCTCACGCTCGACCTCGAGCATCCCGTGCGAAATACCGTGGCCCCAGGTCGGGTGGGTGTAGCCAATGCCGCGCATATAGAACTGATGTTCCGGCTCAAAGGTCACCGACCCCTTGCCGCCGTCCTCATCGACCAGATCAATCACCGCGCGGGTGGCGTGACGGGTGCCGGACTTCCACTCGATCTTGGCCTTGGCAGCCTCAAAGTGAGCATGTTCCTCCGCATTGGACTGATCCGCAGCCCAGACCGCGCGCGTGTTCCAAGGCCGTCCATGGGCGTCATCATTGGTGTGGAAGAAGAAGCTACCATCCTCAAAGCTGGTCGGGGACCAGAGCCAGTAGAACTGCATCGGCGCAGGCGGCATCATCTCTTGCGGATCGCGTGAGCCGACAGGACGCACGCCCCATGAGCGGTCACGGGTGCCACAAAAGCCGTCGACGCTCTCGCGCTTGCCGTCGACCTCGATCCAACCCGTATAGTGGCCGTTCTGGGTCAGGCGGGTATAGTCCATGAAGGCGCGCGGACCGATGCGGCGCATGAAGCGCGGCTCTTCGATCGGGAAGGACCGGCCGACAAATTCGATATCGGCCTTAATGCCGTTCGCGGCGTCATCGACAAGGACCCGCAGCCTTTGCAGAGGCTCTTGGATCTCGATGCTGATCGGACCAGCGGCAATGTTCATCCGCTCCATATTCAGACAGGCACTGGCATGGAGACAGATCTGCACCCCATCGCGGACGACACTGAAATGGGCGTCAATGACGTTCAGATGCGGATAGACCCCAAGGGCCACGGCGAACATCCGGTCGCCTTCGGCCGCATAGCCATTGAAGAAATAGCGGTCGTAGAAATTCCGGTCGGTGCCGGAATAGGCGATAGGCTCAGGGGTCTGGTGAAGGGGATAGTCGTCCCCGCGGGTCAAGGTCATGGTCGTTGTCCTTCGCTCTATCGTTTCCACACCCAGCTCAAACCGTCTGTCGCGGCCATATCGCTTTGTTGAGGGTCACGTTAAGGTCCTGTGCAGGCTTTGCAACGGTGACGAAGGGTCAAGCAATGACGTCGAGACAAAATAACCTGTTGGCACTGGCTGCGCTGAGCGGATTGATCGCCGTTGGGGCCGGAGCCTTCGGCGCTCACGCGATCACGGACCTAAAGGCACAGGACTGGCTCAAGACCGGCGCGCACTATCAGTTGGTCCACGCGGTCGCCGCCTTGGTGGCCTTGAGCCTTGCCCAAGCGGGGTTAGCGCGGATGCAGACCGTGGCCAGCCTTTTCGTCGGTGGCGGCCTGATCTTTGCCGGAACGCTCTATGCGATGGCGCTCGGAGCCCCTCGGATCTTGGGCGCCGTTACGCCCATCGGAGGGCTTTGCCTCATGGCGGGTTGGAGCCTCTTGGCTTGGCAGGCCTACCGTGCGGACTTGGGCAAGGCTAAGCCGTAAAGGGCCAGCGCGCTGCCAAAGACACTGACCAAGATAATCAGGGCCATGGGCTTGGCGCTTCCATCATGCATCATCCCTGCCAGAGCCGAAGACACGGCTCCAACGCCAAAGGCTGATCCGCCCAGCATGGCCGCGACCGATCCGGCGCGCAGGGGATCGATGCTCAAGGCCCCCGCCGCCGTATTGGACTGCATGAAGCCAAAGGTGCTCATCAGGGCAAAGATCGGCAAAAACACGCCCCAAAATCCGCCAAAGCCGGTCAAGGTCGTGACCATCATCACGACCCCAATCACCAAGGTCACGAGGCTGGCGACACTCAAGATCCGATCCAGACTATGGCGACGCAGCAGGTGACGGTTCACCTGACCTGCACCAATCAATCCGACCGCATTGACCCCGAAATAGAGCCCAAACTGCCCCGGCGAAATGCCGTAGGTGGTGATGAACAGGTCCGCTGACGACGAGACATAGGCAAAGAGACAGGCGCTATTGAGCGCCCCAGCCAACAGATAGCCCATCAGACGGGGATTTTTCAGCAAGATGCCATAGGCCTGAAACGGGTTCTCCGCCCGCGCTTGGGCCGCCGTCTCGGGCGAGCGCGTTTCCTTCAGCAAGAAAATCACGGCCATACCGACCGTCGTTCCAAACAGGGCTAGGCACCAGAAGATCGCCCGCCAGCCCGCAAGGCTCAGCACGACACTGCCCACCATAGGGGCAAGGATCGGGGCCATGCCCATGACGAGGCTCATCAGAGAGAAAATCCGGGCCATCTCCTGATTGTTGAACAGGTCGCGCACGACGGCGCGGGATACCACGGCTCCTGCACATCCGCCCAAGGCCTGAGCCACCCGTGCCGCCCACAGAACCTCAATGGTTGGGGCAAGGGCGCAGGCGATGGATGAGGCGACATAGACACTGATGCCAATCAAAACCGGCAGTCGCCGTCCGAACCGATCAGAGGCTGGACCGACAAAGAACTGACCAAAGGCTAGGCCAGCGAAAAATACCGCCAAACTGGTCTGAACGGCCTGCGGTGTCGTGTGAAGCTCGCGGCCAATGGCGGGGAAGCTTGGCAAGTACATGTCGATAGACATGGGCGCGAAGGCGGTCATGGTGCCCAGCAGCATCACAATGCCAAAGGTCGACGAACGGGTTTGGGTCTCGGTCATGGGCAGGTCATGAACCACCCTGCAAGGCGGGGCAAGCCCAAGGTGGCAAAAGAGCTTGGCACAGAGCCCCTCTGCCCCCTATCCATACAGTCAAGATGAAGGCGGACCGAAAAGGTCTAGGGGATGGGGTAAAGACATGACCGCACTGCAACGGCTGATGCCGCCGGTCCAATATGCCGAACTCAACGGCATCCGCATGGCCTTCTATGAGGCCGGTCCGCGCGGCGGCATTCCGGTGATCTTCTGTCACGGCTGGCCAGAACTGGCCTTTTCTTGGCGCCATCAACTGAAGGGCTTGGGTGATGCTGGGCGTTGGGTGATCGCACCCGATCAGCGCGGCTATGGCCTGACCTCCTCGCCCGAGGCCGTCACCGACTTTGATATGCAGCACCTGACCGACGATCTGATTGGGCTGCTGGACCATCTGGGCATCGAGAAGGCCATCTGGTGCGGGCACGACTGGGGCGGGCTGATCGCTTGGCAAATGCCCCTTCGTCATCCGGATCGCACCGCCGGGGTCATGGGCTTGAACACCCCCTTCATCCCGCGCCTGTCCCGCGACCCCATCGCGCTCTATCGCGAGAACTTGGGCGAGGACATGTACATCGTCTATTTCCAAAAGCCGGGTGAGGCTGAGGCCGTCTTTGAGGCCGATCTGGAAAGGACCTTCCGGTTCAACCTGCGCCGACCCAATGCCGCCATGGCCGCTCAGGTGCGTGAGCCGATCTACAAGGCCATACCGAACTTTGTGCCTAGCGAGACCGACAGCCCGATCCTGACGGATGAGGAACTGGGGGTCTATGTCGAGATGTATCGCCATTCTGGATTTCGCGGCGGCATCAACTGGTATCGCAACTTTACCCGCAACTGGGAGAACTCCGCCCATCTGGTAGACCGGGTCGATGTGCCCTCGCTGATGGTCATGGCCGAGAAGGACGCCGTCCTGCCGCCCTCCATGGCCGACAAGATGGGCAAATATTGTTCGGATCTCGAAAAGGCGCTGGTCCTTGATTCCGGCCACTGGACCCAGCAGGAAAAGCCCGAAGAAGTGAATGCGATCTTTTTAGACTGGCTCAATCGCCGGTTTCCGCGCTAGGGCGAGACCATGGACCCGACAACCGCCTCGACCCTCGCCAGCCCCGCCATGCGCCGGGGCCTCTATATTGAGAACCAGCCCTTCAACAGCGGCTATCTGCCCGAACAAGACGGCCATTCGGTCTTTTTCGAACAGTGCGGGCGGCCCAAGGGCAAGCCCTGCCTGATCCTTCATGGCGGGCCGGGTGGTGCGATCAACCCGACCATGAGGCGCTATTTCGACCCTTCACGCTGGCACATGGTCCTGTTTGATCAGCGGGGATGCGGACGCTCGACCCCCAATGCGTCGCTCGAGGATAATACGACCTGGACCCTGATCGAGGATATTGAGCGACTGCGCGTGCAGCTCGGGCTTGAAAAATGGACCGTCTTTGGAGGCTCATGGGGCTCGACGCTGGCCCTTGCCTACGCCATCACCCATCCCGAACGGGTCGAGGCTCTGGTTCTGCGCGGCATCTTTATGGGCTCACAGCGCGAGTTGCATTGGTTCTATCAGAACGGCGCCTCCATGCTGTTCCCCGATGTCTGGGAACGCTATGTCGCGCCAATCCCGATGGCAGAGCGCGGCAATCTGATGGCGGCTTTCCATAAGCGACTGACCGGCTCTGACACCGTCGCACAAGCTGAGGCGGCAGCGGCTTGGAGCCAATGGGAGGGCGATACCATCTCCATCCG
>CAISGS010000378.1 GCA_903884915.1 uncultured Caulobacteraceae bacterium
CGTAGGATTCGTGGTCGCTGCCGATCAGGATCGTGGTCGCGGGGTCGCGGAACTGGGCGATCTGTTCGGGCAGCAGGGTGAAGTGGAGGAAGTGGACGGCAGAGGTCTTGCCATCATCGCGCGTGCGCTCTTCCTCGCCGTCGGCCGTGCCATAGATCTTGGTCTCGCCGACCTTGATATAGAGCAGATCCTCAACGCCGCCCAAGCGGGCCAAGATCTGGGCGCGGCGAACCGGGTCCTCGACCTCGAACATGATGGTGGCGACCAGCTCCTGACCCTTGGGGATCATGGGATTGTAGGCGGCCAGCTCGTCCGGAATCTGGGCTGCCCCGCCCTTTTCGATCAGGAGCATCTCCTGAATTTGGAACAGCATGGTGTCGAAACACTCAAAATAGAAGGTGCAGTGCGGGCCCAGATGGACGCGGCGCAGGCGCTTGATCGGCAATAGCGCAGCGCGGCGCTCCTTGCGGACCTTGGAAAATTCAGCGTCGGACAGGAGGTCTGACGCGGCGATCTGGCGGGGGCTGGCGGACATGGTCATGGGCTCTCAAAATACCCCGTAGGCACGGGCAAAGATTTCGATGGGGTGGGATTGGCGTGGCTGGGCCTTGTCGCCGGTCTCAGCGATTAGGATCTGGCCCAGATGTTTGCAGGCCAGCGGGCAGTCGGAACAGAGCTCTGCCGTATCCTTTTGCGCCACGGCCTTGGCGGCAGGCTTGCCGATCTTCATGGCCATGGGACGGGTGTCTTTCATGACCCCGAAGGTGCCACCATGGCCCGAACAGCGCTCGACGATCTCGACGCGAGTGTCAGGGATCAGGCGCAGCAGTTCGGCCGACTTGGCCCCCATATTCTGGGCGCGGGCATGGCAGGCATGGTGAACCGTGACGCCGCCCTCGACGGGGGTCAGACCGGGCGCTAGGCCCTGGGTCTTGGCAATATCGACGACATATTCACAGACATCGCGGGTGGCGCGGGCCAAGGCCTGAACCGCTTCATTTTCGGGCAACAGAAGCGGCCATTCAAACTTCATCATCAGGCCGCAACTGGCGGTCAGGGCCACGACCTCATAGCCCTGTTCGATATAGGGCGCGAAGGCCTTGGCCACGCGCTCGGCCCGCCCAGCCACATCGGCCAGATCACCGGCCTCGAGCTGGGGCATACCGCAACATTCCGGGTAGACCAGCTTGGCCTCGACCCCTTGCTTAGCCAGAACCTTGGCCGCTGCAACCGCCGTATCGGGGGCGTTATAGTCGACAAAGCAGGTGGCGTAGAGGGCTGCCTTGCGCTGACCAAAGGCGGGTCCAGCAGGGTCAGGCGCATAGGGGGTGGCGAGCAGGTCGGTGGCGGTCTTGGAATGGAACTGCGGCAGCTCGGCCTCGGCATCGATCTCGGCGATGGCATCGAGCAGCTTGCGCAGCGGCGTATTTTTGCGCGCCGTCATCCAGTTGGCGATGCCAGCGACCGGTTTGGCCATCTTGCCATTGCGGTCGGTCATGCCGAGCTGATCACGAACGAAATTTTTCTCTCCCGCCCTGCGCTTGGCGGCGCGGTAACGCAAGATCAGGTGGGGAATATCAATGTCGAACTCGTGCGGCGGCACATAGGGGCACTTGGTCAAGAAGCACATGTCACACAGGGTGCAGGCCTCATCGACCTTGGCATAGTCAGCCTTGGCCACACTATCCAGCTCGCCGGTCTTGCTCTCGTCGATCAGGTCGAACAGGCGCGGGAAGCTGTCACACAGATTGAAGCAGCGGCGGCAGGTGTGACAGACGTCGAACTGACGCTCCATCTCCTTCTCGACGGCTTCGAGATCGTAAAAGGCCTCATCACGCCACGCGATGGGGTGACGGAAGGGGGCATCCAAACTGCCTTCACGGGCGGGTTTCACAGGATCAGCCACAATGTGCCTCTTGGATCAGATACGCGGACAGGAAGTAGAAATGGATTGGGCGGCGAGGCCATCAAGCCCCACCGCCCAAAAACCGTTTAGCCCAGAGTGTCGAGGGCGCGCTGGAAGCGGCCAGCGTGGGACTTTTCAGCCTTGGCCAGGGTCTCGAACCAATCAGCGATCTCGTCGAAGCCTTCTTCGCGAGCGGTCTTGGCCATACCGGGATACATGTCGGTATATTCGTGGGTCTCACCGGCGATTGAGGCCTTGAGATTGTTCTCGGTGCCGCCGATGGGCAGGCCGGTCGCAGGGTCGCCAACGGCTTCCATGAATTCCAGGTGACCGTGAGCGTGGCCGGTTTCACCTTCAGCGGTGGAGCGGAACACGGCGGCGACATCGTTATAGCCTTCGACGTCGGCCTTTTGCGCGAAATAGAGGTAGCGACGGTTGGCTTGGCTTTCGCCAGCGAAGGCGTCCTTCAGGTTTTCTAGGGTCTTGCTGTTGGCGAGGCTCATCTTCTGTTCCCTTCTCGGCGCCGGCTCGGAGCGTCCAGCGATCATTGGCGATTTGAACTGTAAAGCCGCGAATGACAAAGGGCTAATCGATTTAATTTCTTAAACCCATAGGAAAAATCAATAACTATGGAACCGGGCTCAGCAGGGGCTCACCCGCAAAATGAAGACGTAGATTTTCAAAGGTTTGGCTGAGCATGGCCGGAATCCCTTCCAGGCTCTGACCGGCGCTATGGGGCGTCAGAAGCGTGTTGGGAACGTCGGCCCAGCGCGCTGCCGGGGTCGGTTCGACCTCATAGACATCGAGCGCCGCACGGCCTAGCGCGCCCGATTTCAACGCGGCGATCAGGGCAGTTTCATCCACCACCGACCCACGCGCCACATTGACCAGCAGGCCTTGCGGACCAAGGGCTGTGATGACCTCTTGGCTGATCAGGCCGACATTGGACGCATCGGCCCGGCAAGCGACAAACAGAATATCAGACTGCTTGGCCAGTTCGACCAGATCGGGAACATAGCGAAGGGGTTGATCGGGCTTGGCCCGC
>CAISGS010000379.1 GCA_903884915.1 uncultured Caulobacteraceae bacterium
CATCCTCGTCCTTCGACAGGCTCAGGATGAGGATGACTGGAGCAGGCCTCGAAATCTTCCTCATGCTGAGCCTGTCGAAGCACGAGGAAGACGCTCTCAGGCTTCGCCGCTCGGGGCGTCCTTGGGGGTGATCAGCTTGGCTAGCTTGGGCTTGAGCCAAAGTTCGAAATCATCGACCATTTCATAGACAACCGGCACCAGCACCAACGACAGAATGGTCGAGGTGATCAGGCCTCCGATGACCGCCACAGCCATCGGCTGACGAAACTCCGAGCCCTTACCCAAGGCCAAGGCTGTGGGCAGCATACCGACGGCCATCGCCACCGTGGTCATGATGATCGGACGGGCGCGTTCGCGGCAAGCCTCGATAAGGGCTTGGCGTTGGCTGGCGCCGGAACGCTCCTGTTCGATGGCATATTCGACCAAGAGGATCGAGTTTTTGGCCGCAAGACCCAGAAGCATCAACAGACCAATCAAGGACGGCAGGCTAATGGCTAGACCCATGAACAGCAGCCCCAAGAAGGCACCGCCGATCGCGAGCGGCAAGGCCGACAGGATGGTGATGGGCTTAAAGAAGCTGCGGAACAACAGCACCAGAACGCCATAGATCATGCTGATACCAGCAAAGATCGCCGCTGCCAGAGCGCCAAACAGTTCCTTCATGGCCTCTTGGTCACCGACCTGAGCCTCGGTTACGCCCTTGGGCAAGGCCTTCATGGTCGGAAGACCCTCGACCGCCGCGGCACCTTCGCCGAGCTGGGCACCGTTATTGAGGTCGGACTCGATGGTGATCTGGCGCTTACGATTATAGCGGTTGATCTTGGCAGGACCGGCTTGGAAGGTCACATCTGCCACGGCATCCAGCGGGACAGTCTTACCCGTCACAGTCGGCACGCGAAGGGCCTTGATGGTTTCCAAGTCGCTGCGGCTGTCCGGGGCCAAACGCACGCGAATAGGCACCCGGCGCTCGCCGTCGTTTAACTTTGACACATTGGCGTCAATATCACCGACGGTCGCTACGCGGGCCGCTTGAGCGATCGATTGAGCCGTAACACCGAGACGCGCCGCCTCAGCAACACGCGGACGAATGACAATTTCTGGGCCACTGGGCGGCGAGGAGGGGCGAGGATCGGCAAGGACCGTTAGGCCGCGCATTTCACGCTCAACCTGCAGGGCGGTGCGCTCGAGCAGCTCACCATCTTCGCCGGTCAGAACGATCGACACGTCAGCACCGCCAAAATTGCCGAGCATATTAACCCGCGCATCCGGAATCTCACGGACCAGAGGCCTCATGACCTGCTTGATCTGGGTGACGGTAAGGTCACGCTTTTCGTTCAAGACCACCGTGATCGTGGCATCCCGCACATCTGCCGCATCACCACCTCCGCCCGGTCCCATCTGCATTACGCCGGACCCGACCTGAGCAAAGACCATCTTGGTTTCTGGCCGCGCCTTGAAGATCCGCGTGACCTCTTGAACCGTGCGTTCCATATCCACCAAGGTGGCACCGGGAGGGCCTTGAACCTTCACATAATAGAAGTTGGCATTGTCGGCGGGCTGGAAGCCTTTGGGCAGCAGGCCGGTCAGCATGATGCTCAAGACAAAGATCACGCCGCCAATGGCCACCGAAATCCAACGATGGTCCAACGCCCAGTCGAGGGACTTGCGATAGAAACCATCGAAGGGCTTGCGCGGCTTGGCATGCATGGTCGGCTTGAGCAGATAGGCCGCCATCACCGGCGTCACGAAGCGCGCGACCACCAGAGAGAACAGCACGGCTACCGAAACGGTGAGACCAAATTCCTTGAAGAACTGGCCTGAAATACCGGGTAGGAACGAGACGGGCGTAAAGACCACCACAATGGCCGCCGTTGTCGCGACCACGGCCAGACCGATAGAGTCCGCCCCTTCCATAGCCGCGCGATAGGGCCTTGCACCAGCCTGAATCCGTTTTTCAATGTTCTCGATTTCAACAATGGCGTCATCGACCAGAATGCCGATCACCATGGTCAGGGCCAAGAGGGTAACCACGTTCAGGCTAAAGCCCATGATCGCCATGAAGGCAAAGGTCGGGATCAGCGAAAGCGGCATGGCCATGGCCGTGATCATGGTCGAGCGCCATTCCCGCAAGAACAGAAGCACCACCAAGGCGGCGAGGCCCATGCCCTCAACCATGGACAGGAGCGTGGCGTGATAGCTGGCCCGGGTCTCATCAACGACGGAGAAGATCTTAAAGAACTTGATATCGCGTCCAGCCTTGGTCTGCTCTTCCTGCAATTTGGCAACCGCAGCGACAACATGGTCTTCGACCTGAACGTCGCTGGCTTCTCGGGTTTTCATGACCTCAAAGCCCACCACAGGGCGACCATCGAGGCGCGCAAAACCGCGGGGTTCAGAGGCCCCATCGCCGATGTCGGCAACATCCGACAGGCGAATAAAGCGCCCACCGGCAGGGATGGTGATGTTTCGAATGGCCTCGACCGTTGTCGCAGCGCCCAGAACGCGAAGGGTTTGCTCACGCGAGCCTACCCCAGCACGACCACCGGGGGCGTCGACGTTAAAGGCGGTCAGGGCCTGATTGATCTCCGAACTGGTCAAGCCATAGGCGGCAAGGCGCTGAGGGTCGATGACGATATTGATTTCGCGCGACACTCCGCCGACCCGTCCGACCTGGGCCACGCCCTTTTCGCTTTGCAATTGACGGGTAATGGTATCGTCGATGAACCAGCTCAGCTCGGCTTGGCTCATGCCGGGGGCCGAGACGGCGTAGGACAGGATCGGCGCGGAATCCATCTCGATCCGCTGGATGATCGGAGACTCTATTTCACGCGGCAAGACGGCCCTGGTCTGATCGACCTTTGAGCGGACCTCATCGGTCTTCTTTTGTAGGTCCTGACCCAGCTCAAAAAAGACCATCGTGGTCGAGACGCCCTGAACCACGGACGAGCGGATGCCACGAACATTGGACAGCCCGGCCAAGGCATTTTCGATGGGCCGGGTGATCTGGTTTTCCATCTCCGCTGGCGCTGCGCCGCTCTGAACCACCGAAATGGCCACTGCGGGGAAGTTCACATCGGGATATTGCTTGATCGGCAACATGCCATAGGAGAACAGGCCCGCTATGGTCAGGGCGATAAAGACCACCGCAACCGGAATGGGGTTGCGAATAGACCAGGTGGATACGCGAAGCTGCGACATTAGCGGAGGCTCACCGTGGTGGACTCAACATAGGGCTTAACCACATCGCCGCTCATCACGAACGAGCCCGCGCCCTTGACCACAGTCGCGCCGACGGGCGGACCTTCGAGCAGTTCGACAAAGCCACCGCTGCGCTGACCAGCCTTGATCTTGACCTGTTGGACCCTGTTGCCCTCACCGACCACCATCACCGAGGCCCCTTCAGCATCAAAGCGGATCGCCGCTTCGGGAACCACCGTCGCCTTACGGGTTGCACTATTGAACGCCGCCTGGGCATAGCCGCCCGGACGAAGGTCGTTGGACACAGGCAGAAGAACGCGGATACGGCCAAGCCGTGACTGAGCATCAATGCGCGGGCTGATCAGGCGCACCTTGCCCTGAACCGTCTTGCCCGAAGGCAGGGTCACTTCAGCCCCATCGCCCACCTGAACCGTCGATAGGCTGCGCTCTGGCACTTCAGCGTCCAATTCGACAAGATTATCGCGAGCAATGCGGAAATAGGTACCGCCGCCGGAGATATCACCGGGGCGCACCGTGCGCTCCAGCACCCGGCCGCCGACGGGTGCGCGAATGGTCATCCGGGCCTGACGGGTCTTGAAATCATTAAGGATCGCGGTTTGAGCCGCCAAGGCTGCTCGGCTGCTCTCAGCTTGAAACTGTCGTTGCTGTAGCTGCTCTTCCGACACCACACCTTGGCCTTGAAGGCCTACAACGCGGTCGGCTTGCAGTTGGGATTGGCGGGCCGCAACGGCCTGCTGGGCCACAAGGGCTGTCTGTTGCTCGATCTGCGCTTGGATCAGAGTGTCGTCCAGTTGCACCAAGGGCTGACCCGCGGCCACCACCGCGCCCTCTTCGACCAAGACCCGCGCCACGCGAAAGCCTGCCAGTTCAGAACCAACCGCCGCCTCTTCGCGCGAGACCAAAACGCCGCTCGCCACCAGACCGCCGGTCAATTCGCGGCTTTCAACCTTGATCACCCGCACCGAGCGCATATCCGCGGGCGCGGTAGCAGCCCCCTCAATCTTGGTCTTGCCAGACGAGCCCTTGCCGCAGGCGGACAGGCCGAAGGCTGACAGGGCCAAGGCCAGAAAAACCGCCGATGTTCGGGCGGTCAGGAGGGGAGATCGGGTCATGGGCAGAGGTCTCATCGGGAGGAACCAGCGGTTTCAGGCGTGGACGGCCAGCCGCCGCCCAAGGCCTTAAAGGCCTGAACGGAGCGCTGAAGGGCGGTGACTTGAGCGGCGGTCATGGCAGAACGGCTCCCCCGCCAGGCGCGCTCGGCGTCCATAGCAGTGGCCAGATCGATCAGACCGGCGGCATATTTCTTTTCGGCGGCAAGATAGGCGGTTCGCCCGCTGGCCTCCCCGGCGGCGAGCAGACGCACGCGCACGCGATCCGCCGCGAGGCGCGCCAAGGTGTTTTCAGTCTCACCAAAGGCCGTCTGGACCGTCTTTTGATAGCCAAACGCCGCCTGCTTGGTGCGGGCGTTTTGGACCTTAATCTGCTGGACCAAGCGCGGCAGGTCGAGGATCGGCACCGACATCCCGGCGCTCAAGGACCAGAACGAGGTGGTCGACCCATATTTCGCGGTCTGGGCATCGGACCAGCCCGCGCCGGGCAGCAGGGTAAAGGTCGGGAACAGCGCCATACGGCTCAATGTGCGAAGACCCATCGCGGCTCTCAGCCGGGCTTCAGACTCGCGCACATCGGGGCGACGCTGAAGCAGGCTGCTCGGCACGGTCACCGGAACCTCTGGAACCGCGCCAAGGGCTGAGGTCAGGACGAGGGCTGAGGTCGGCTCGCTGCCCCGGCCCACCAGAACCAGAAGACTGCGCTTGGCAGCCTGAAGCTCGGCCTTGAGCCGCGCCTGCTCGGCCTTGGCTTGGCTGAGATCAGCATTGACCCGCTCAGCGTCTGAACTGGACACGAGGCCACGCTCAGCCTTGGTGACGGCCATCTTGTAGAGTGCGTCTTGAATACGGACGGTCTCGTCAGCGTCGGCCAGTTGAATATCGAGACCGCGAACCTGAAAGACCTGCTGGGCGACATTGGCGGCGAGACTGGCCCGCGCGCCTTCGACCTCAAACCGCGCGGCGGACAGATCGGCATTGGCCTTGCCACGCGCCACCAAACTGCGGCCAAAGAGGTCCAGTTCCCAGCTGACATCGAAGCTCGCGCCTGCGGTCTTGGTCTCGCCCGCCGTGGACAGAAGGGGGGAGCCGCCGCTCAGTTGATCTGTGTCAGACTTGCCCGTCTGCCCGCGCAGATTGCCTTGAGGATTAAAGCTAAACAGGGCCGCCGTGCGCAGGGCTCGCGCCTCGACCAGACGTGACTGGGCTAGCTGTGCATCCGGGGCAGAGATCAGGGCTTGAGTCACCAAGCCTTCAAGTTCGGCATCGCTGTAGAGCATCCACCACGCGTCAATAGCCGTGGGATCCACAGCGCTGCTCGCATCGGCGCTCTCATAGCCAGCTGGAAGTGCGCCTGCCGCCGGAAGGGTTGCGCACCCTCCAAGCAACGGTAGGGCCACAGCCATCATCAAAACCAGACGCTTCATCATACTACCTGTCAGCCGGTCCAACCGCAGGACCTAGGGCCAATTGCAACAAAGACAATGGCTGTCATCTCGCACATGCGAAATGAACAGCGTAAACACAACTGTTTACCAACCCCTAAAGGCCCTTAGACCGCTATCCTCCCTCTTAACTGCGTTTCATGAGGATTGTGTGTCACAGGCAAAGCGGGGCTCGGGGACATCCTCGTGCTTCGACGGGCTCAGCATGAGGA
>CAISGS010000380.1 GCA_903884915.1 uncultured Caulobacteraceae bacterium
GGGAGACAGAAAACAAGCCCCCCTACGGCCCTTTGGGCCACTTCCCCTAGAGGGGGAAGATTTACCGTCCCTTGATCTTCCCCCTCTGGGGGAAGTACCGGCGAAGCCGGGGTAGGGGGTTATTTCGCCCCCGGGCCCTTGTCGAAATAGCGGAAGAAGGCGCTGTCGGGGGACAGGACCATGGTGGTGTCGCCTTGGCCGAGGGCCGCTTCATAAGCCTTCATCGTCCGGTAGAAGTTTGCAAAGCTTGGATCGCGGCCAAAGCTAGAGGCGAAGATCGCGGCGCGCTTGGCATCGCCCTCACCTCGGGTGCGTTCGGCCTCTTCGGTGGCGGTGGCCAGGGTGATAGCCACTTCCTTGTCAGCACCAGCGATGATCTCACGCTTGCCCTGTTCGCCCACGGCCCGGATCTGAGCTGCTTCCTGCTGACGCGAGGTCTGCATGCGGCGGAAGACGGCGGTCTGGTTGGCGGCGGGCAGGTCGGCGCGCTTGATCCGCAGATCGATGATCTCGATCCCCAGACGCGAGGCCTCGGCCCGGCGCGACACGTCTACCAGCGTCTTTTGCATCAAGGCCGAGCGCTTGCCCGAAATGATGTCGCTGGAGGTGGCCGAACCCAGAACCTGTCTCAGGCTGGAATTGACCAACCGCTCGATCCGGTCCGCCGCCGTGCGCTCGTCCCGCAAGGTGCGATAGTACTGCAGCGGATTGCTGATCCGGTAGCGGATGAAGCTGTCAACGACCAGACGTTCCTGATCCGAGGCAATGACCTCTTCTTGGTCGGCCTCAAGGGTCTGGTTGCGCTTGTCGATCTGGATGACGTTCTCGAGGAACGGAGCCTTGATCTTCAGTCCAGCATCGTTTTCGCCAAGGGTGGCATTGATCACGCGGACCGGCTCACCAAAGCGCACGACGATGGCCTGCTCACGCTGATCGACGACGAACAGGGTGTTGCTGATCACGACAAGCGCCGCAATCCCAACGGCGATATATGCAAACAAGCGGTTCATATTCATGGGTTCGCTCCGGCGACGGGAACCGGCAATTGCGGCGCGTTGGACGATTGGGCTGCTGGCGCAGATGGCGCGGACTGGGTCTGAGCGCCGCCGCCACGTGCGCGGAACACGTCTGGGGGCAAGATGATCGGGGCGTTGGTGTTCTTACCATCGACCAAGACCTTGTTGGACTTGGCCAAGACCCGTTCCATGGTTTCCAGATACAGCCGCTGGCGGGTTACAGCCGGCGCGCGTTTATATTCGCCATAGATCTGGTTGAAGCGCGAGGCCTCACCCTGGGCTTCACGAACGATCTGTTCGCGATAGCCTTGGCTGGACTGGACGATGCGCGAGGCGTCACCCTTGGCTTCGTTGATCACGCGGTTGCGATAGGTGTTGGCTTCGTTGACCAGAGACTGAGCGTCCTGTCCGGCGGTGGCCACGGCGCGGAAGGAGTCGATGACATCCTTGGGCGGGTTGGCGTTGCGGATCTGGACGGCGTCGACAAAGACCCCGGTGCCATAGCGGTCCAGCATCTTTTGCATCAGTTCGGCCGCTTCGATCTGAACCTGGCCGCGACCATTGGTGAGAACGGCTTGAAGCTTGGTCTTGCCGATCACTTCGCGCATGGCACTTTCAGCCACGGCCTTGACCACGTCGTCCGGGTCCTTGACGTTGAAAAGATATTTGGCGGCATCGGAGACGCGCCACTGAACGCTGAAGGCCAGATCGACGATGTTCTCATCGCCGGTCAGCATCAAGCTTTCCTCAGGAATTTCGCTGCCGGTCGCGCCGCCAATATCGACGCGGTTGAGGTCTGTGACCTTGACCTTCTCAACCCGTTCGATGGGTGAGGGCAGGTGATAGCGCAGGCCCGGGCTGTCAGAGCGCGAATAGGCCCCAAACGTCGTGACCACGGCCTGTTCGTTGGGCTGGACCACATAGACACCCGATAGGGCCCAAGCTCCGAACGCCACGCCAGCGATTGCGGCTGCCGCTGAGGGGTTGAGGCCTTGGCCACCGCCCTTGCCGCCGCCAAAGCGCTTGTTGAGGCCAGCGATCAAATGACGGATCATTGCGTCAATGTCGCCGGGGGGGGGCGGCGCAGGACGGCGCGGGCCGCCACCGGATGGGCCACCGCCGCCAGGACCACGCGATGGGCCGCCAGAGTTACCACCAGAGGGTGGGGGAGAGCCCCACGGTCCGGGGTTCGATTCGCTTTTGGAATTATCGTTCCAGGCCATGAATTCGCGTCGTCTCTCAATGTCCCGCAAACCATGCGGATGGGCTAAGGGTTCCGCGAGCCTTGTAAACTGGCGCGTAAGTTCGGATATGAGTTCCCGACCCTCACAGTGCAAGTCGCAAATCCCAATGACCGATACAGAACGTCAGAATATCTTGTCTAAATTGAACCAACTTGTCGATCCAAAGTCCGGACGGGGCCTTGTGGACGCGAGATTGGTTCAGGGTTTGGTCGCTGCGCGGGGCCGGGCCGGGTTCATGCTCGAGGTCGCGCCCGCCGATGTGCCGCTCTATGAGGCCGTCCGCACTGAGGCCGAATCGCTGTTGGCCGCCTTGCCGGGGGTCGAGCGCGCTCAAGTCGTCCTGACCGCCAGCGCCGAGCCGAGCCTCGCGCCGGGCAATATTCGGGTCCGCAAGGGCGCAACCCTGTCGCCGCAAGCCGTTTCGCAAAATGCACCGAGCAGGCCTACAGGGGCCATGAAGCCCGCCCATGTTCGGCATGTGTTGGCCGTGGCCAGCGGTAAGGGCGGGGTGGGTAAGTCTACGGTTTCGGTCAATCTGGCCTGTGCTCTGGCGCGTCTGGGGCTGAAGGTCGGGTTGCTCGATGCCGATGTCTATGGTCCCTCGATCCCGCGGATGTTGGGTCTCACCGATGAGCCGGTGGTGGGGGCGGGCGGCAAGTTACAGCCGATAGAGGTCTTTGGCATTAAGGCCATGTCGATTGGTCTCATGGTTGATGAGGCCGCCCCGATGATCTGGCGCGGGCCCATGGCCTCATCAGCGCTGAACCAGATGCTCAATGATGTAGCGTGGGGCAGTGAGGCTGAGCCCCTCGATGTGCTGGTGATCGATATGCCGCCGGGGACGGGCGATATTCAACTGACTTTGGCCCAGAAGGTCGCGGTCAGTGGCGCGGTCGTGGTCTCGACCCCGCAGGCCGTGGCCCTGATCGATGTGCGCCGGGGAATTTCGATGTTCGAAAAGACCCACGTGCCGATCTTGGGTGTGGTCGAGAATATGGCCTATTTCACCAACCCTTCGACCGGTGCCGCGATTGAAATCTTTGGCCGAGGCGGCGCGCGTGAAACCGCCGAGACCCTAGGCGCGCCGTTTTTGGGCGAGGTGCCCATCGATATCGCTCTTCGCCAAGCCTGCGACGACGGCAAGCCCTTTGTAATCGATCAGCCGGACAGTCCGGCAGGCCGAGCCTTTATGGACATTGCTGCAGCGGTGGCGGCAGGGCTGGAGGCTGGGGCTGATGACCGGCCCGCGCCGACAATGCGCATTGTGGACTGACCCCCTAACGCCGCCTCGCAATGACGCGGAAAAGATCTCTCAATCCCCCGCGTCCCGCGTTCCCCGCGAAGGCGGGGATCCAGACCCTTTCAC
>CAISGS010000381.1 GCA_903884915.1 uncultured Caulobacteraceae bacterium
CGGGAAGATGAACCGCCAAGCCGATACGCCCGCCGCCCGCATGGCGATGAGCTCGCTGCGGCGATTGAGGCCGACAAAGGCTGCCAAGGTTCCGAACAGGAAGGCGAAGGGCAAGAGCAGTAGAATAACCGAAGGGGACTTTAGCGCCGTAAGGCCCAAGATCTGCGCGGCCCCGACGTCGGCACGGACGCCTACGGAGCGGGACAGTTCCACGAAATCGACCAGCACGATGATCGCGCTGATGATACTCAGCGCCCCCATCACAGCCACCATCGTGTGGCCAAGGACATAGGATTCCAGACGGGTCAGACGGGTGCGCATCAGGTGATCCACTCCACGTCCGGCTTTCGCGCGCCCAGAAGCCTTAGACCACCCGAGCGTGAGGATTTCTGCTTGAACAGCTTTGCCAAGGCCCACCAGGTGGCGATCAGGGGCACGGCATATTGCAGCACGTTCAAGGCCGCATTGTCATCGCAGGCGGCTTGAACCGCAAAGCCGAGGATCCGAACAAAGGCGGCGACCCCGGCAATCATGGCAATCCGTCGGCCATAGCCAAGGCGGCTAAAGGCGCCGCCGATCACGGCATTGAGCGCCATGGCCATGAAGGCGAGGTTGTAGAGCGGTGACGAGAGGCGCGAATGGAACTCGGCGATCATCTTGACTTGGTTGCGCTGTTCCCACTCCTGCTGAAGGTCGGGGAACATCAGTTCGTGCATATAGCGGTCCGAAATCTTGTAGTGGACCAACTCGTACGTGTTCATGAAGGGGGCGAGGTTGAAGATGTACTCGTCAAACTTCAGAAAGTTCAGAACCCCTTCGCTTGACAGTTCCTGATTGGAGCCTTGGCGCATGATCAAGATCGGCTCGCCATTGCGCTTGGCGATCTTGCCTTGCCGCGCAAAGAAGGTCGTTGAGCCGCCCTCGGCCTGTTCCTGATTGAGGAACATATTCCGCATAATGCCCTGCTGATCAATGCTCTGGGCATAGACGGTCAGGTCGGAGGAGGGCTGTGAGAATTCACCGGCCCGCACCAGGCTGGCGGCCAGATCGGTGCGCACGGCAAATAGCTCATCGCGCATGGTGCGATAGCAGTAGGGCTGGACCCACAGATTAACGACCAGCGTCACCAGCATGGCCAGCGAGGCTAGCTTGATCGCTGGGGCTATCACCCGCCAGCGGCTCATGCCTCCGGCAAAACAGACAACGATCTCTTGTTCCGTATGGAGCCGATTGAGCGCGACCAACGAGGCCACGAAAATGGCGATCGGCAGGATCATGTTCAAAAGTTGTGGCAAGGCTAAGAAGGTGATCTTGGCAAAGACCATCGCGCTTTGACGCTGCTCGACCATGATGTCCAGGGTACCAAGGCTCTGGCTGAGCAGGGCCACCGCGACAAGCGCAAGGGTTGCCAGAAGGGTCGGGCCGAGCAGTTGCTTGAAGAGATAACGCTCGATCAGGCTCATAGGCTGGGAACGGTCCTCAAACAGCCGCAAGGATTGACGATACCACAGCCATTGCAGCGGCGAACCGTGTCGCTATGTTCTACACGTCCCAAGGGGCTGGTGCCAACCGCTGAGCGCGCCTAGACCTATCTTGACGGGAAATTGGATAATGTCGTCCAGTGATGTGGACGCAGGAGCACAGAATGCAAATCGAGTTTGTCAGCCCAAACACCGCCCTTTCGCCCCGAACAGCTATTGCAGCGCTGGTTTTTGAGGGCGGGACCCTTGGATCAGCCGCGCAGCAGCTCGACACGGCCACCAGCGGCGCAATCGGCCGGGCCATTGCGGCCAGCCGGTTTACAGGTGCCAAGGGGCAAACCCTTGATCTGATCGCACCTTCGGGGACTGAGGCCGCGCGGGTGATTCTCGTCGGCGCAGGCCCTGCCGCCAGCTTTAGCGCCAAGATCGCCGAGTCCGTCGGCGCCAGCGCCTATCAAGCGATTAAGCTTTCGGGCGTCGAAACCCTATCCCTGATGCTGGCCGATCAGACCGATGCCATCGCCGCTCAAGCCGCCTTCGGTGTGCGCCTCGCGGCCTATCGCTTTGATCGCTACCGGACCACGGAAAAGGCCGACAAGAAGCCGTCTGTGACCAAGGTTCAGATCGTTGTGGCCAATCCCGATCAGACCACTGATGCGTTCGATCCCCTGTCGACCTTGGCCGACGCGGTCTATTTCTCCCGCGACCTGATCTCTGAACCGGCCAACATCCTCTATCCCGAAGAGTTTGCGCGCAGGGTTAAGCGCCTGGAGGCGCTCGGCCTAGAGGTCGAGATCCTCGGCGAGAAGGAAATGGCCGCTCTGGGCATGGGCTCCTTGCTCGGCGTGGGGCAGGGCAGCCGCCGCGAAAGCCAGATGGCCGTCATCCAGTGGAAGGGTGCGCCAGAGTCCAAAGACAAGCCTCTGGCCTTTGTTGGCAAGGGCGTCTGTTTCGATACCGGCGGTATCTCGATCAAGCCTGCCGACGGCATGGAAGATATGAAGTGGGACATGGGCGGCGCCGCAGCCGTCGCGGGCCTGATGCACGCGCTGGCCGGTCGCAAGGCCAAGGTCAATGTGGTCGGCATCTTGGGTCTGGTCGAGAACATGCCCGACGGCAATGCCCAGCGTCCGGGCGATGTCGTCACCTCCATGTCGGGTCAGACCATCGAGGTCATCAATACCGACGCCGAAGGCCGTCTCGTGCTGGCCGATGCGCTCTGGTATTGCCAAAAGCGCTTTGAGCCCAAGTTCATGGTCGATCTGGCCACCTTGACCGGCGCGATCATCATCTCACTTGGCCATGACTATGCGGGCCTGTTCTCGAACAATGACGCCCTGTCGGACAATCTGCTCGCCGCGTCCAAGGCCTCGGGTGAGAACCTGTGGCGCCTGCCGCTGCCCGCCTCCTACGAGAAGCAGATCGACAGCATGATTGCCGACGTCAAAAATACCGGCGGACGGCCAGCAGGCTCGATCACGGCGGCCCTGTTCCTTCAGCGCTTCGTCAATGGCCTGCCTTGGGCGCACCTCGACATCGCCGCCACCGCTTGGAAGAAGCCCTCGGCCGATCCGACCATCCCAGAAGGGGCGACCGGCTTTGGCGTGCAACTGCTCGACCGCTTCGTCGCTGATCACTACGAGGCTTGATTATGAGCGCCGCCTGCGAGGTCTGGTTCTATCATCTAGAGCGCACGTCGCTGGACCATGCCTTGCCCGAACTGCTGGAAAAGACCTTGAAAAAGGGCTGGAAGGCGCGGGTGCGGGCGGCGTCTCAAGACTGTGTCGACTTCTTTGACGATTGGCTCTGGCGCTATCGCAATGAGGCCTTCCTACCCCATGCCAAGGACGGCGAGCCCTTTGCCGAGCGCCAGCCTGTACTGCTCGGCACCGATGAGAGCAATCTCAACGGTGCCGAGGCCCTGTTTCTGATCGATGGGGCCGAACCCGGCGACGCCAGCGGATATCAGCGCTGCATCGTGTTGTTTGATGGGCAAGATCAGGCCGCCGTGGCTCAGGCCCGGTCCCACTGGTCCAAATTCAAGGCGCAAGGCCTTGGCGTGTCCTATTGGCAGCAGGGGGCGGAGCGCGGTTGGGAAAAGAAGGCGTGAAGCGGGACTTGTCATGGATGGCCTTGGCGCTGGTCCTGACCGCTTTGGCCGCCTGTGCCAAAAGGCCGCCTCAGTGGGCCGCGCCCGCGCCGACCATAGCGCCTGTGACCGTGGCTAAGGCCGCGCCGGAACCGGGCAAGCCTGACCTCTGTAACGCTCAAAGCTTGACCTACCTGATTGGACGCCCGCGCATCGAGATCCCCATTCCTGTCGACCCCTCAACGCGCCAAGTGGTCTGTACCACCTGCATCGCGCCCGACGATCAGTCCGACACCCGCCAGCGGATCCTTTTTGACGCGGAAACCAGCCTGATTACCGCCGTCGGCTGCGGCTAGGCCCTACCAAGCATAGTTGAAGCTGATGCTGATCCGGTCAGTCTTGGCCCCATTGGGCAGGACCTCATGCCTGAGCCAGCTTTCCCACATCAAGATCGTCCCAGCCTCAGGGGCGAGGGCGATAAAGGTCTGAAGCTCTCGGGGTGCCTCGTCCAAGCGGGTCGGGGCCGCCATCATGCGCGATAGGCGAGGGTCTTCGAGGCGTAGCGCGCCTGCGCCGTCTGGGACCGACACATAGACCGTGCCGCTGAGCACGCTGTGAGGATGGATGTGGCCCGAATGCATGCCGCCCGGCTTGAGGATATTGATCCACAGACTGTCCAGCTTCAGACGCCGTCCGCCGAGGTCCAGATGCAGGTCCTTGGCGAAGGCCGCGGCATGTTTGTCGAGCTTGCGCTTGAGGTCATCGAACAGACTGTCGCGGCGCGTCAGGTCGTCGAGCGAGGCGTAGGACGTGTAGCCCCGATAGCCCTTTTCCCGGCTCCAAGCCTGTCCGGCCTTGTCCTGCTGAGCAATCTGGCGGCAAGCCTCCTCCAGATCAGCGATAAAGGCCTCTCCCGCCGCGAGGTCAGAGCGGTAGGTCTTGGTAACAAAGAGGGTTTCAAGCGTGCGCGTCATCCCTCGCCACTATGCTGTAGGCGTGATCCTGTCCAGTCTGCTGGGCGCTTCCTCGTGCTTCTACAGGCTCAGCATCTGGAAATCCTGCGTCATTGCGAGGCGTGAAACGCCGAAGCAACCCAGGGGAACATCAATTCAGGATCGCGCCAATCTACTGGGTTGCTTCGCTGCGCTCGCAATGACGCGGGCGCAAGAAAACAAGGCCCTCACCCAACCCTCTCCC
>CAISGS010000382.1 GCA_903884915.1 uncultured Caulobacteraceae bacterium
GGGTTGCGTTCAATCTCGGCCTCGACAAAGGCCTCGAGCTCAAGATTGGAAAGTTGCAGCAGTTTTATCGCCTGCTGCAATTGAGGCGTTAGGACCAGGCCCTGTCCCTGGCGAATATCCAATCTTGCGGCAAGCGCCATGGTGGTTTGTTCAGGGTCCTAGACGGGTGATGACGGGGCTAGGATCTGTGATCCTCGGCCCCTTACAGATTCGTCAAAGGATGAACTTTTATGGTTAACAAATTATCGCGCCCCTAGGGTGAGAGGGCGATCTTTACCGCTCGGGGCCTCTTAATCGAAGCGATCGCCGAGATAGACGCGGCGGACTTCGGGGTCGGCGAGGATCTCGTCGGGCGAGCCTTCGAACAGCACTTCGCCCGCATGGATGATCGAGGCGCGGTCGATAATGTCGAGCGTCTCGCGGACATTGTGGTCAGTGATCAATATGCCGATGCCGCGCGTGCTGAGATAGCGGATCACTTCACGAATATCGGCAATGGCCAGAGGGTCGATCCCGGCAAAGGGCTCGTCCAGCAGCATGAAGGCCGGTTCGCTGGCCAAGGCGCGGGCAATCTCGACCCGCCGACGCTCGCCGCCCGATAGGGCGACGGCGGGTTGGTCTTTCAAATGATCGATGCGCAGCTCAGCCAACAGGTCCTTGACCACGGCCTTGGCCTTGCGGTCGTCTTGTTCGCGCATCTCGACGACGGCCATGACGTTCTGCTCGACGGTCATGCCGCGAAAGATCGAGGCTTCCTGTGGCAGATAGCCCACGCCCATCCGCGCGCGTTGATACATGGGTAGCTCGGTAATGTTCTCGCCGTCCAGATAGATCGAGCCATAGTCCGCCTGAATGAGGCCGGTGATCATATAGAAACAGGTGGTCTTGCCCGCACCATTGGGTCCCAACAGGCCCGCAACCTCGCCGCGTCGCAGGCGCAAGGACACGCTCTTGACCACCGGACGGCCTCGAAACGACTTGCCGATATGATCGACCAACAGGCCGTCTGCCATGTCAGCGGGCAGGGCGGTGTTTAAGGTCTCGAGTGGGGGGAGGGCCATCGGTCGGATTAAGGCTTGGGCACAGGGGCAGGGTTTGGCGCTGCGGGTGTGCTGCTCTTATTGGGATAGAAGACCCCGCGAACCCGTCCGGGCTTTCCACGGCCCTTGGCCCCGGTTTCCATGGTCGCCTTGCCGGTCTTGACCACAATACTGAGGCGGTCACCGCGCAGAACATTGGTGCCCTGAGCCACAACCACCTGGCCGCTCATGACGATGGTGTCGTTGGCGGCCGTGTAGATGGCGGCGTCACTGCGCACGGTCTGTTGCGGCGTGACATAGAAGACCTCGCCGACCGCTTCCATCCGGTCGAGCACGCCGCAGCGGCCTGCCGTCTTGGCATTGATCAGGGTGATGGTGTTGGCCCGCAGACGGCTCTGGTCCTGCACGGCCTCAGCGCTGCCGCTCCAGATGGCGCGGCAGTCTTCATTGATGGCTTCAAGTCGGTCAGCGGTCACGTCGACGGGCGCATCGCTGGAGGGCGCAATCTGAGCTAGGGCCGAGCCTGCGCTCAGGGTCAGACCCAAGGCCGCCCACGCTGCCAAAGTCACTGCCGTTAATCGGTTCATCAGACCCTCGTTCCTATCGCGCGCCAACCCTGTCGGGAAAAGATGGCGATTCTCTGTTTAGTCCCGTTTCATCCGTCCGTGAACATGGCCACGGAAGATGATGCGCTTACCCTTATCGTAGATACCGTAATTGTCGGCCCGAATGGTCCCGGTTGGCCCTGTGCCCTCAACCGTTTGATCGCCTTCGACCACGCCGGTTTTGGTGTTGAGCACGGCCTTTCCGGTCTTGAAGACATAGCCTTCGGGACTGGAGAACACCACATTGCCGTCCAGATGTAGGATCTGGTCAGCCTCATGATACTGTCCATGATCGGCCTTGGCCGAGGTTGGGGCGGGATTATTGACGTTCAGGCTGATGATCGGCTTGACCAGCACGATCTGCTTGAAGTCGCCGTCCGTCCGTGAGGCCTCCGCTGCGCCCAGCATAAAGGCCCGACCATCGCCGTCGCGGCCATAGAATTTGGGGTTGATCATGCGGATTGCAGCACCCGAGCCGCGCACATCGATGATTGTGGCCAATAGCGCCTTGATAATGATCCAGCCAATCAGTCCGACCACGATGGATAGGGCGGCTGCGGGCAGGGCCTTGCGCAGCAGATGGATGATCCGCGAACGGCGCCGCCACTGGTCCATGTTGCGTCGGCGGCGCAGCACGTCCTCTGGCACAGTGTCAAAAACGGGATCGATCGCGAGGGTCATGGGTCGGACTAGGTATGGGCAAAGATGTCGTTGTCTTCCCACCCTGCCAGATCGAGCGCGGCGCGGTGCGGCAAAAACTCAAAACAGGCCTTAGCCAAGCCGTCACGGCCTTCTCGCACCAGCATGGCGTCTAGGCGATCTCGCAGCGCGTGCAGGTTCAGCACATCCGAGGCGGCATAGGCGATCTGTTCGGGGGAAAGGGTCGCAGCCCCCCAATCGGAGCTCTGCTGGGCCTTGGACAGCTCGATAGTCAAGAGCTCGCGCGAGACATCCTTGAGGCCGTGGCGGTCGGTATAGGTGCGGGCCAGCTTGGACGCGATCTTGGTGCAATAGACCGGCGCGGTCAGTACGCCCAGATGCAGCAGGAACATGGCAATATCAAAGCGGCCAAAATGGAAGATCTTGAGTACCTTGGGGTCGGTCAAGATGCGCTTGAGGTTGGGCGCGTCATAGCCGGGGCGGCTCATCTGCACCACGTGGGCATCGCCATTGCCGCTGGAAAGCTGCACGACGCACAGGGGATCACGGCCTAGACGCAGGCCCATGGTCTCAGAATCAATCGCCACGCTGGAGCCGAGGTCGAGCCCGTCGGGCAGATCGCCCACATGCAGAAAATTGGTCACAGGATGCACGCGGCTCCGACTGAGCGCCTTGAACAAGGCAGGGTATGAGAACGGCTGAACCGGCCAGCCTTTGACAGGAAACTAGGCCCTCCGCCTGCGCCGCGCAAGGACAGGCTGGGTTGTGTGCGGCGTCTAGCCCTCGCCCCTTGGGGGGACAGGGTTGGGTGAGGGGGCATCCCCCGCCCCTCCACTGTGTTTCATGCGAAAGAAGGAAGCCCGCCAAGCCCCCTCCCTCTTTGCGCAAGGGTCTGGGTCCCCGCCTTCGCGGGGAAAGTGGATGTTGGGGGAGGGCTGGAGACAGCAACCCCTCTGATACCTCACCCCATATCTCCGCCGCGTTCCCCGCGAAGGCGGGGATCCAGACCCTTTCAC
>CAISGS010000383.1 GCA_903884915.1 uncultured Caulobacteraceae bacterium
GACAATGAAATCTTTGCCGGCTGGGTCGATAAGATGAAGCAGCGGTTTCGCGATCGCGCACCGCCGGTGACGTCTCGAACGGCGAAAACTGCAGCACCGGCTCGCCCCGCCGCTTAGCCTATCCCGGAGGCGGTACTCTGCCCTGATGGAAGCTCTCGACCAGAGATCCACAGACCAGTCCCCACCCATCCACCAACACAAAGAAGATCAATTTGAACGGCAGCGATACGACCGCTGGCGGCAACATCATCATGCCCATACTCATCAAGATACTGGCAACCACCAGATCGATCACCAAGAACGGGATGAACAGCAGGAAGCCGATCTCGAAGGCACGCTTCAACTCGCTGATCATGAAGGCGGGCGTCAGCACGTGCAAAGGCGTGTCGGCGCGGGTCTCAGGCTTGTCGATCTTGGACAGGCGAATGAACAGGCCAAGGTCTTTGTCGTCGACCTGACTGAGCATGAAGGTCTTGACCGGGGTTGATGAGGCATCAAAGGCATCGGTCAGCGACATCTGCTGATCCATCAAGGGCTTGATGCCGGCCTCGTAAGCCGCCTCATAGGTGGGGGCCATAACAATGGCGGTTAGGAACAGCGCCAAGCTGACAATCACAGCATTGGGCGGGCTCTGCTGCAGGCCCATCGCCGTCCGGAGCAGCGACAGGACCACCACGATCCGAACAAAGGCCGTGGTCATGATGACGATGGACGGCGCCAGTGACAGGACGGTCATCAGACCGATCAACTGCACCACGCGCTCGGTCAGGCCTGCGCCACTGCCAAGATTGATGTTCAAGGCCTGTGCGGCAGCGATGGCCGGTGCGGCCACCGAGGCGAGGGTGGTCAGAAGCGCAATGAGGCCAATGCGCTGAAGGCTGAAGCTGGGATCGGGACGCATCAGGCCGCAGGCTCCGTCTGGTCAGGCGTTGAAGGGGGGAGGGGAGCGGGTCCCGTCGGATGCTCCACCAAGATCTTGCCGTCGCCGAGCAGCAACAGCTTTTCTTCTTGATCGACGCGGATCAGGACGAGGCGACGGGTTGGATCGAGCATCAGGCTCTCAATCACAGCCAACCGCTTTGGCGCGGACTTCATAAATTGCAGCCGAGCCAGGGTATCAGGACCAAACCGGCGCATGCCGACAGCGGCGAGGCCGAGGAGGCCCAGCGTCACCGCGAGGGCCAGTAACATACGGATGATCTCAACCATGGACTTGACCTGATCCGACATGATGAACCGGCCACGAATGGCCGTTGAGCTAGGATTTGAACCAAGCTGATTAACGCCTGATTAACCCTGTTCGTTCATCTTTTGCCAATGGACATCAACGGAATTCCCTTATTTTCGATATTAAAGAGCCGCTTGGGATACCTGTCCCAACGGCAAACCTTGATTTCGCAAAATGTCGCGAACGTCAATTCGCCGGGATTTGTCGGAAAAGATCTAAAACCCTTTGTAATTCCAGATAAAAGTTCGACCGCTGGCCGTCTTCAGTTGACAGGTGCCAATGCCGCGGCTGGACCTGCCCGAACCGATGCTGGCCACATGCAAGGCACGGTTCCGAACACGGGTGGTCAAGGTAAGCCTCAGAATGCCCCTGATTCTGAGACCCGACTCGATGGCAACAAGGTCGTGTTGGAAGAGCAGATGATGAAGATGACCGATGCGCGCATGAACTATGACGCCGCGGTGACCTTCTATCAAAAGTCCCTTGGGCTTCTTCGGATGGCCGCTAAGGCCCCCGGACGGTGATGGGTAGGAGAGGTTAGGCCATGGCTGATTCCAAATTCCCTTTGACCTCGACCGGAGCAGCCATGGCCGTGGCGACCTCTGCCTTACGTGCTCAGCAGGCGCGGATGCGGATTATCGCCGAGAACCTGGCCAATGCGGATTCCACGTCCAAGACGGCGGGGGGTGACCCCTATCAACGTCAGATTCCGGTCTTTCAGCCCCAGCGCCTCTCTAATGGTATTCAAGGCGTTCAGATGAACAAGGTCGAGCCCGACAAGAGTGACTTCAAGTCGGAATATGACCCCAGTCATCCCTCAGCCGACGCCAAGGGCTATGTCAAAATGCCGAACGTCGATCCCTTGGTCGAGGCCATGGATATGCGAGAGGCCCAACGCGCCTATGAAGCCAATCTCAATGTGATCGAAACAGCGCGGGCGATGCAGTCACGTACGCTCGATCTTCTGCGCAAATAGACGAGGACAAATAGATGGTCGCTCCCCTAATTGCTGCAAAGGCCTACGCGGCCGCTCAATCCCAAGCGGGAAAAGGCTTGGGCGGAATGGGTGGCGATGCCGCTGCGGGCCTAACCGGCGGCGGCGGGTTCGGCGATATGGTCAAAAACGCCATGAACGAGGTGATGCAATCCTCTCGTCATGCCGAAACCCAAATGAAGGCGCAGGTTCAAGGCAAGGCGGAGCTGCTGGACGTCGTCACCGCCATCTCCTCTGCGGAAGCCAGTCTGGAGACCGTCATGGCCGTTCGCGATCAGGTCATCTCAGCCTATCAAGAAATCATGCGGATGCCGATCTAACGCCTTTAAACGCAAGGGTTTGGCGCGATTTCAAGTTTCTATTAACCCTGTTTGGTCCGGGCCTGACTAAGGGTAAGATAGGCTTGGTTTTATGAGTCGAAAGGTCACCTCTATGAACGGCAATGAAGTGATCGACGTGGCGCGCGATGCCATCTGGCTCGCCATTGGCATGTCGGCACCGATCATGATTGTCGGTCTGGTGGTTGGTATCGCCATCGGTCTGTTTCAGGCCCTGACCCAGATTCAAGAAGCGACCCTCGTCTTTGCCCCCAAGATCCTAGCAATCTTTGTCGCCATGCTGCTGTTCTTGCCGTTCATGGGCGCGCTGATGGGGGACTTCATGCGCAAGATCGCCGCTAGAATCGCCGGGATGTAGCGCTTGGAAAGCTACGCCACCGCCCAACAGGTCTATGTGGCCGGTCTGGTCTTTGCGCGCGTCGCGTCAATGATCATGCTGATGCCCGGGCTGGGCGAGGCATCGGTTTCCCCGCGGATCCGTCTATCCTTTGCGCTCGTGACGGCCATGTGCGTGGCTCCGATCGCCGCACCGCACCTTCCGCCCCTATCGACCACGGTCGGCGGTCTGACGGGACACGTCCTCAAAGAGGTGATTATCGGCCTGATGATGGGCGCGATCTTGCGTCTGTTCATGTCGTCCTTGGCCACTGCGGGCGAGATCATCTCGATCCAGACCACCTTGGCCTTCGCCCAGACGGCCAATCCGATGCAGGCCCAGCCAGGCACCTCGGTGACCTCATTCTTGAGTGTGACGGGACTGACCTTAATCTTTGCAACCAATCTGCATCATCAGTTCCTGACGGCGATGGTCCATTCCTACAGCCTGTTCGAGCCCACGCGAGATGTGCCGATGGGTGATGCGGTCAAGCTGGCGATCAACACGGTCAGTCAGTCCATCGCGTTGGGAGTCCAACTCTCGGCCCCCGTGATCGTCTTTTCCTTGGTGTTCAACATTGCCACCGGCCTGATCGGTCGGGTTATGCCCCAGTTCCAAATCTTCTTCGTCGCCACGCCCCTCAGCGTGTTGATGGGCCTGTCCCTGCTCGCCTTAAGCATCAGCTTAATCGGGCTGGTGTGGATCTCGCGATATGAAGCCTTCCTGCATGTGTTTCTCTAGAAGCGCGGCAGCATGGCAGAGGATCCCGAGTCCCAAACAGAAGAACCGTCCGACCGAAAACTTAGTCAGGCGCGGGAAAAGGGTGATGTCGTCAAATCGATGGACATCCCTCAAGCTGCAACCCTCGCCGCCATAACGGCAACCATCGCTTGGGCGGGCGGCTGGATGATGCAGTCCATCGCCACCTCGATGCTGCCCTTCTTGGCCCATCCCGATCAGATTGATCTGAGCGGCCACGGCACGATCAATGTCATGAAGACGGTCATGGGGTCGATCCTGCCGGTCTTGGGTACGATCTTCGCGGTGACGGCCATCGCCGGTGTCGCGGGCAATGTCCTGCAGACCGGTTTTATGTTTACGCCGTCCAAGCTGTTTGAGGGGGGGCTGTCCAAGCTCAATCCGATGGAGGGGTTCAAACGCCTCTTCGGGATGGATGCCTTCATCCAATTTACCAAGTCTCTGTTTAAGGTCGTCATTCTTGCGATCATCGCCTGGTGGATATTAGAGCCCCACGCCATGCAGATCACGCAACTGGCTGAGTTGGCACCGGCCGCCATCATTCCCCTGACATGGGACATTACTAAGGGTCTGCTCTATGCGGTGCTGATCATGCTGACCTTTGGGGCGGGGCTTGATTGGTTCATCCAGCGCCAGCGGTTCATGAAGCGCATGCGGATGAGCAAGCAGGAAATTAAGGACGAGAACAAGCAGTCTGAAGGCGACCCCCAGATTAAGGCCCGCCTGCGCCAGATCCGAATGCAGCGCGCCCGTCGCCGGATGATGTCGGATGTGGCCAAGGCGACCGTGGTGGTCATGAACCCGACCCACTATGCCGTCGCCTTACGTTATGAGCCCGGCGTAACAGCCGTCCCAATGTGCGTGGCCAAGGGTATGGACCTTCTGGCCTTGAAAATCCGGGAAATTGCCGAAGAGGCGGGTGTGCCGGTCATCGAAGACCCACCACTGGCCCGCGCCCTCTTCGCCACGGTCGATATTGATGAGACCATTCCCAAGGAACAGTATGAGGCGGTGGCCAAGGTCATCGGCTTCATCATGGGCAAGAAACAGGCCCGCAGTCGCGCCCGCACCTCGCCGCGTTAAGTCGCATTTTATCCGTCGGTCTTAATCAGATGACTACGCACTGGCCCTATCTATTTCCCAGATAGTCTAGAAAATGAGGGCCTGAATCCGTCAGCCACGCGCCTGAAGGATCAATTCGGGCAGAAGGATAAGCGCTTTCGATGGATAGGACGCCGCGCCATTCGGTCAGCCATCGGCAGGTTAAGCCCGCAAAACCATCGCGCCTTGTGCCGATCTCGGCGGGACTTTGCTTTTTGGGTGCCGTTGCCTTCGCCGCCTATCCAGCGATCAGGGCCGGGGCTTCAAGCCTCGGAGGCATATTGCTTCTGGTTGGTCTGGCCGGGGTTGTTTCCATCGGTTTCTTTGCCTTTTCGGGCCATCCGACAGGCTCTGGCCAAAGCGAAGACACCAGCGAGGCGGAGGTTCGCGAAACGCTGGTCCATGCTCTGAATGAACCGGCCGCAGTCGCCGCTGACGATGGCCGCATCTTGGCCGCCAATCCGGCTTGGCGCTTGATTTTAGGGCAAGGCACGCGCTTGCCCAAGGCCGGTAAGGATGCCTCTAGCCTATTCACCGCCCTGACCGCAGCGCGGCGCGGTGAGGTGGGGTCAGCTCAGGTTCGCGCCGATGGCGAAGATCACCCGGTTCAGGTCTCGACCCTTGCGGCCTCAGCCAAGGGGCGGCGGTCCTATCTCATTCGCATGACCGGACTGGGCGTGGCCGAACCGCGTCGTCTTTCGGGACCGCAGGGACAGCTGAGCGATGCCAGCCTCGACATCCCGGCCTTGCCCGCGCCTTCGCTCGATCAGGCTGTTGGGCGTTATGAGGGACCCGTGACGCTTGATGCCTTTGCCTCTGCAGCGCCCTTTGGCGCGGCCCTGCTCGACGGCGCCGACCCCTTGAACGCGCAGATCCTTCAGACCAATGCCGCCTTCAGCGCCATTACCGGAGCCCCGTCCGAGGGCACCTGTTTTGGCGACCTGATCGAGCCAAGCTCACGCGCGGAGGCCCAGCAGCGGATCGCGGCGGGGCAGGCCGGTCCGGTGGAGGTTCGCCTGACCGCCAATCCCAACGGTATCGCCCACCTCTATCTGACCAGGGCCGATGGGCGGATCATTGCCTATCTGATGGATGTGTCCGAGCAAAAGCAGGTCGAGCTTCAACTGTCACAGTCGCAAAAGATGCAGGCCATTGGTCAGTTGGCGGGCGGCGTCGCGCACGACTTTAACAATCTGCTCACCGCCATCCAGTTGCGGTTGGATGAACTTCTCCATCGTCATCCTGTGGGCGATCCGTCCTATGAGGGCCTGACCGAGATCCGCCAGACCGGCGTGCGGGCGGCCGATCTGGTGCGCAAACTGTTGGCCTTCTCGCGCAAGCAAACGGTTCAGCGCGAAATTCTCGATCTTGGCGAACTGATCAGCGAGTTTTCGGTCCTCTTGCGCCGCCTGCTGCGCGAGGACGTCAAGCTCGAGACCGACTATGGCCGCAACCTGCCGATGGTGCGAGCTGACAAGAGCCAGCTGGAAACGGCGGTCATGAACCTTGCGGTCAATGCGCGTGATGCCGTCCGCGCCCAAGGCGGCGGCGTCGTCAGCATCCGAACCGCGCGCCTCAGCGCCAGCGAAGCCCGGGGTTTGGGCTATGCGCCAGATCGGCCGTCCACGGCAGAGGTCGCGATGATCGAGGTTTCGGACAACGGCCCCGGCATTCCGCCTCTGGTCCTGTCCAAAATCTTCGATCCTTTCTTTACCACCAAGCCGGTAGGAGAGGGCACGGGCCTCGGGTTGGCGACCGTCTATGGGATCGTCAAACAGGCTGATGGCTGGATTCACGTCGACAGTGGGCTCGGCCGAGGCGCGACCTTCCGCATCTTCTTGCCGGTCTACGTCCCTGCCGCCGGTGCTCCTGCCCATGCCCCGGCGGCTGCCAAGCCCAAGCCTGTTGCCCGCGACCTTTCGGGCGCTGGGCGTATCCTGTTTGTCGAAGACGAGGATGCCGTGCGCAGCGTTGCCGCCCGTCTGCTTCGCGCGCGAGGCTATGAGGTCATCGAGGCCTGTGATGGCGAGGAGGCCTTGCTCTTGGCCGAGGAGCATGCCGGAACCATCGATCTCTTGATCAGCGACGTGATCATGCCTGGCATTGATGGCCCGACCCTCTTAAAGAAAGCGCGACCCTATCTTGGCTCAGCGCCCGTCATGTTTATCTCTGGCTATGCCGAGGCCGAGTTCTCAGACCTGCTCGAAGGCGAGACCGGCGTGACATTTTTACCCAAGCCACTGGATATCAAGGCCTTGGCCGAACGGGTTAAGCAACAACTGCAAGCCACCTAAGACTTTGGGCACCATTTGCGCTAACCCCATCCAGAAATTGGTGTAGACAGCGCACGAACGACGGCCCCGCGGCGCGTCCGGGGCTTGAGGCTTTTTCATTCCTATGACCTTTCGGGATTTTGGCTTTCTGGTGTTGATCTGCGTCCTTTGGGCGTTCAACACCGTGCTGAGCAAGGTGGTGATCACCCAGATGGGCGTGCCACCGATGAGCTATGCTTTGGTGCGCTTCATTCTTGTAGCCCTGATGGTTTTGCCTTGGCTCTTGCCGATGCCCAAGCCGCGGTTGCGTCTTTTGCTGGTAGCGCTTTTGATGGGCGGCGGAAATTTCGTCTTTCTGTTCCTCGGATTAAAGACCGCGAGCCCCTCAGGCACGGCGATTGTCAGCCAGTTGGGGGTGCCGATGACCACCATCCTTTCGGTCATGATCCTCGGCGAGACCATCCGTTGGCGGCGCGGGATTGGCATCGTCCTGACCTTTATCGGGGCCATGACCGTCATCTGGGATCCGACGGGTGTGCCCATTTCCACAGGACTGTTGTTGATCGCCGCAAGCGCCTTCCTTGGGTCTTTAGGCGCGGTGCTGATGAAGCAGATGGAGGGTATCAAACCCCTGCAGTTTCAGGCTTGGGTTGGTGCCTCGTCGATCCTTCCACTCTTGTTGGTTTCAGCCCTGTTTGAGCATGATCAGGTCAAGCTGATGATCCATGCCGGTTGGCCTTTCCTTGGCGCGCTGGTCTTTTCGGCCCTTGCCGTCAGCGTCTGGGGACACACAGCCTATTTCGGCCTGATCCAGAAATATGAGGCCAATCTCATCGCGCCCCTGACCCTGATGACCCCGCTCTTTACCATCGGCCTTGGCGTTCTGCTGACCCATGACCATTATGATCTGCGGATGGCCATCGGATCGGCCATCGCCTTGCTGGGTGTCTTGATCATTGCCTTGAGGCCGAACCGCATGATGTCGCTGGCCGACCTTCTAAGGAGCCGCCTGTGAGCCTTGAGACCATCGCTCGTCCCTCGCCCAATTTCGACTCCCGTAAGGGACCGCCCGACATGATCGTGCTCCACTATACGGGCATGCAGACCGGGCAGGCGGCGTTGGAGCGTCTGTGCGATCATCAGGCGAAGGTCTCGGCCCACTATTTGATCGAGGAAGATGGTCGCATCTTTACGCTGGTCGCCGAAGAGCGCCGGGCTTGGCATGCGGGCGTCTCATTCTGGAAGGGCGAGCGCGATATCAACGCCGTCTCCATCGGCATTGAGCTGGTCAATCCCGGGCACGAGTTCGGCTACCGCGCCTTTCCAGACGCCCAGATCGCGGCATTGATCGCGCTGCTCGATGAGATTAGAGGGCGCTGGGAGATTGTTGACGGCCGCATCATCGGCCATTCCGATGTCGCGCCGGACCGCAAGGAAGATCCCGGCGAGCTGTTCCCTTGGGCGCGGCTTGCGGCGGCGGGGCATGGGCTGTGGGTTGAGCCGCCGGCCTCTCCGGGCGCGCCCTTGACCATCGGCGATGAGGGGGCAGGAGTCTTTGCCCTTCAGGCGGGCCTGACGCGGCTTGGCTATGACAGCGCGCCCAGTGGCCAGTTTGACGACAAGACCGCGCTCATCCTCAAGGCCTTTCAGCGCCATTGGCGGCCCGCTCGGGTCGATGGCATTGCAGACGGCGAGACCCGCGCCCGCCTCGTGCATCTGCTGCGCGCAGGGTCCTAGACCCACAGAAGCCTTGACCCCGTAGCCTGCTGGCCTCATCTGTGCGGCGGATCAGACGGCCGGGCGATCGCGGTCCTTGGAAACAGGGGTCGAGGAAAGTCCGGGCTCCACGGTGAAAAGGCGGCGGGTAACGCCCGCCGGGGGTAACCCTAGGGATAGCGCCACAGAAAGCAAACCGCCTGCGCTTCGGCGTCGGTAAGGGTGAAAGGGTGGGGTAAGAGCCCACCGCAGACCTGGCAACAGGGATGGCAAGGCAAGCCCCGCTTGGAGCAAGACCAAATTGGGACGTCGCGCCTTGGTTCTCGAAAGGGGATGCAGGGCAGGGCTTCACCGGCCCGAGGCGTCCGGGTAGGTCGCGAGAACCGTCCAGCAATGGCCGGTCCAGAGGAATGATCGTCGCGCCTGCCGCAAGGTGGGCGGCACAGAACCCGGCTTACAGGCCGTCTGATCCGTTTTTCTTATGCACATCCCGTGTTCCCCGCGCAGGCGGGGATCCAGACCCTTTCAAACCGTCCGTTCGTTTGACGTGCATCATCGTCCTTCGACGGGCGTAAGGTTAGGATGAATGGGAAGGGGAGGGGATGAACACCCCCCACTCCCAACCCTCTCCCCCTCAAGGGGGGAAAGGGCTTTGTTTCCTTCTTCTCGTCATTGCGAGCGCAGCGAAGCAACCC
>CAISGS010000384.1 GCA_903884915.1 uncultured Caulobacteraceae bacterium
ACATTCTTATAGTCTGCGGCGACCGCTGCCTGTTCGGTGGCGTAGGCTGCGCGATAGGCTATGAACTCAGCCGATTGATAGCCATAGACCTGACCCTTGGGCCCGACAGTTGCGGCCAAGATGCGCGTGAAATAGCCAGACCCCATCATGAAGTCTGCGACCCGGTCGCCCGGTTTGACCCCGGCAAAGCTCAGCATCTCGACGGGATGGCGGGCGGCGTCACGGGCCACATCTGTCGCTGGCCGCGCACTGTCGGCCAGGGCAGCGGCCAAGGGGGCGGGAACCGCCGCTAGGGCGAGATTGGAGCTGCTCAGGGTCAGGGCGGCGAGCGCAAAAACCATAGCACGACGATACATGATCTCTCTCCCTCAAGGGTCTTGGGTGACTATCATCCTACAGTGGCATCGGATCGATCTAGGCCCAATCGAAAAATTTCAGGCCAATGGACTGGACCCTAGCCCGCGCCGCCATTAGGGACAGACATGACCAAGCCAGACCCCTATCGCCTTGAACGCGGCACCTATCCTGTGGGCCAAGAGATCACGACGCGGGTCAGTGACATAGACGGCAATGGTCATCTCAATGCCATCCGCATCGGCAAGTTTTACGAAGAGGCCCGCGCCTCGTTCTATAAGCTCTTGGATCATGGCAAGCGCCATCCGCGCGTGCTCGTGGCCGAGCTTAAGATCCGCTATCTGGGCGAGGGGTTTTGGCCCGGCACGGTCGAGGTCCGCACCGGCATTGTCCGCCTCGGCTCCAGCGCCTTCACTATGGGCCAAGGCCTGTGGCAAAACGGGGCCTGCATCTGCCTGTGCGACACGGTTCTGGTCCATGCGCCTCAGGGCAAGACCACACCCCTACCCGATGAGTTTCGCGGGCAGTTGGAGCGGTATCTTTTGGTCCGCTAACCCGCCGCCCCGTCGATAATCACCTTTTCCTCGCCCCACCAGAGGGGGGATTTGGGCAGGGCGATGAAGGTCTTTTCGTCTTCGAGCAACAGGCGGCCCGCGGCCCGGGCGGCGGGATCATCGGCCAAGGCGGCGAGGTCTTCGAGGCTGTCATACCAGAGCTGCGCCACACCATCGAACTGAGGCGGCGCATCGCGGCTGGCGCGGATCCCGGCGCTTAGGGCCTCGTCGAACGAATGGAGCTGGACATAACGGCGGATGCGCAAGCTGTCCTTGACGCTGGCCACGAGCGGGCCGTGGCTATTGAGCCAATAGTCCTGAAACTGTTCGCGGGTCAGGTGCGGTAGGCGCACAAGGGCAAAGGTTAGCTTGATCATGGGGCGGCGCTTTCGGGGGTGAGAGACGTAAGGTCGCTAGCGGATCTTCAGCAGTTGCTTGCCGAAGTTGAGGCCTTGGAACAGGCGCATCAGGGTGCGGGGGGCATTTTCGAGCCCGTGCTGGATATCTTCGGAAAACTGCACCTGCCCTGAGCGGATCCACTGGGCAATCCGGCGCCGCGCGGTTGGAAATTCGCTCATATAGTCGATGACAATAAAGCCGCTCATGGTCGCGCGCTTGAAGATCAGGTTGAAATAGTTCTCCGGCCCGGCGGGCAGCTGTCCGGTCTCGTAGCGACTAATGCCGCCGCAGATGACGACGCGGGCGTGCAGGGCAATCTCGGCCAACAGATCATTGAGCAAGGGCCCGCCGACATTGTCCCAGAGGACATCAATCCCGCCCGGGGCCAGTTCGCGCACCCGGGCCCGGACATTTTCGGACTTATAATCAATGGCCTCATCAAAGCCGCAGACGCTTTTCAGCCAAGCGCACTTTTCGGGTCCGCCCGCTATGCCAATGACGCGGCATCCGGCGATCTTGGCGATCTGTCCGGCGACGGAACCGGTGGCTCCTGCGGCGCCGGTGATCACGACCGTGTCGCCCGCAAAGGGCTTGCCGTGTTTTTCGAGCCCAAAATAGGCGGTCATGCCCGTGATGCCGAGCGTGCCGAGATTGGCGGTCAGGAGGTCATCATTTCGCACCTTGCGTAGCTCTTGACCGGCGACCGTGGCATAGTCTTGCCAGCCCAGACGGCCACTGACCTGATCGCCCGGTTTGAAGGCCGGATCGTTGGAGGCCACCACCTCGCCCAAGGCTGAGCCGGGCATCACCTCACCAATCTCCGTCGGCGCGACATAGCCCCCCAAATTCTCCATCCACCCCTTCTGGGCGGGATCAAAGCCTAGGGTATGAAGCTGGACCAGCACCTCCCCCTCGCCAGGCTGGCGCACGGGGGTCTCGACCCATAGAAAGTCGTCATCAACCAGAGCGCGGCCAAGAGGGCGGGCATTGATCAGCCACTGGCGATTGAGGGTATGCATGGCGGGGGCCTTCGCGAGATTGGAATTGATCGCATTAGGCTAGAGGTCAGGCTGAGGGCGTCAAGGCGCAGACCGCGCAGAGGTACCCGCTTTTCAGGGACGGCCCTATCGGTCTGTTGCAATCAGACCACAGGGCACCGCAACAGCTCCAAAGCTGTCG
>CAISGS010000385.1 GCA_903884915.1 uncultured Caulobacteraceae bacterium
AAGGGCTTTGGCTCGGCCTTCTTTGGGGCCTATGTCGGTCAAGAAGCCAAAGACCCCAATCGCTACGCCGTCTATCTGGCCCAAGGCGGTCTTGGCCTTCCAGACCGCGACTATTATCTGACCTCGCAGTTTGCTGAGAAGAAGGCCAAATATCAGGCCTATATCGCCACGCAGCTCAAGGCCATTGGCTGGGAAAATCCAGAGGCCAATGCCTCCGCCATCGTGGCTATGGAAACCGCGATCGCCAAGGCAAGTTGGAGCAAGATCGAACAACGCGATCCTGTGGCCTCCTATAGCCCCATGTCCATTGCCGACCTGACCAAGCTGGCCCCAGGCTTCCCTTGGGGTGCCTATCTGGAAGCCAATGGCCTGTCCAAGGTCAGCACGGTGATCGTCAGCGAAAAGAGCGCCTTCCCAAAGATCGCCAAGATCTTTGCCGATGCTCCCATCGCCACCCTGCAGGCTTGGATGGCCTTCCAGATCGCCGATGAAGCCTCGCCGTACCTTTCCGCACGGTTCGTAAACGCGTCCTTCGAGTTCCGCGGCAAGACCCTGTCTGGTCAGCCGGAAAACCGTCCTCGCTGGAAGCGTGCCGTTGGTACCATCGACCGGACCTTGGGTGAAGCGGTCGGCAAGCTCTATATCGACGCCTATTTCCCAGCCCAATCCAAGACCATGATGCTGGGTCTTGTCGGCGATCTTCGTACCGCCATGAAGGCCCGTATCGAGCGTCTGGCGTGGATGAGCCCCGAAACCAAGACCAAGGCCCTCGAGAAGCTGTCGACCTTTACCGTCAAGATAGCCTATCCCGACAAGTGGCGCGACTATTCGGCCCTGACCATCGCGTCTGACGATCTGGTCGGCAATATTGCTCGCTCTGCCGCCTTCCGCTGGAACCGTGACCTAACCCGGCTCAACGGACCGGTTGATCGCAGCGAGTGGGGCATGACGCCTCAGACGGTCAATGCCTACTACAATCCGCAAATGAACGAGATCGTGTTCCCGGCGGCCATTCTGCAATCGCCGTTCTTCGATCCTGAAGCCGATCCTGCCATCAACTATGGCGGCATTGGCGGGGTCATTGGTCACGAGATCACTCACGGCTTTGACGATCAGGGCCGCCAATTTGCCGCCGATGGGTCGCTGAATGACTGGTGGCAAGCCGCTGATGCGACCAAGTTCAAGGTTCAGACCGACCGGCTGGACGGCCAATATTCCGCGTTCGAACCCCTGCCCGGCGCAAAGGTTCAAGGCCAACTGACCATGGGCGAGAACATTGCCGATCTGGGCGGCCTCTTGATGGCACTGGATGCCTACAAGCTGTCCCTCAAGGGCCAGCCCTCACCGATCATCGATGGCCTGACCGGCGAGCAGCGGGTGTTCCTTGGCTGGGCGCAGGTCTGGCGGGCCAAGAGCCGTGACGATGCCCTTCGTCAACAGATTGCCAGCGATCCGCACTCGCCGCCCTTCTATCGGGTCAATGGCGTGGTTCGGAACATCGACGCCTGGTACGAGGCCTTTGGCGTCAAGCCGGGCGATGCCCTCTATGTGGCACCCGAAAATCGCGTCCGCATCTGGTAGGCCCAAAGGGTCGGCGTTGCTCAAGGGCGCGCCGACCCGGTCTATTTTTATACAATATGTCAAAATTTTAGCCCCGGCGTCATTCAGGCGCCGAAATGAAATAAGCCCGCTGCGGGGGATATCGCAGCGGGCTCATGATTTTTTATTTTAAGAGGGCGTTTCCTCCCCGAAACGCCGGGAGACCAAGGTTTCTAGTGACCCATGTGCCTCTCGCAAGATCAGAAAAGGGCATAATCATGCCCGAGTCAACGACTTCGTCTTAGTTTTGCCACAGAGCGGCAAAGATTTATGACCTCGGCGGCATATTTTTATCGCCTGCGTCAAAAAGACCCGAAATCATCGGCCTATCGACCCAAAACCGCCCCAGCCAGAGCCTCAGCGGCAGGGCAAGTGGCCTCAAACACATAGTCAGGCCGCGTCACGGTCATGGGTCCGACGCCTGATTCTGCCAGAGCGCTCGACAGATCGAACAGATCGGTTCCTGAAACCAGCAGCCCATTGGCCCGGCGCGCGGCTCCGCGTTCCACAAAGACCTCGCTGGCCTCTTGAGCGGTCTGGTCCTGCTCGGCAGGCCAGATCACGGTCGCCAGTCCCCGCGCGCGCGACTTGGCCTCAACAACGCTCAGCAATCGGCGAACCAGTCCCAGCTGGGCCGTGGTCCAAGAGGCGGTCAAGGAGGCCGCCAGTTGCGCCTGGCTCTTGAGGATCACGCCATCGCTGATGATCTTCAGGCTGTTGGCCGCCAAGGTCGCGCCGGTCGTGGTGATGTCGACGACAAGCTCGGCCGCTCCGGTCGCCGGGGCCCCCTCGGTCGCACCGCTGGACTCCACGATCCGGTAGTCGGCAATGCCGTGCTTGGCAAAGAAGGTGCGGGTCTGGCTCATATATTTGGTGGCCACCCGTAAGCGCCGTCCGGTACGGGCCAGATAGGCTGCGGCGACCTCATCAAGGTCGGCCATCACATCGACATCGATCCAGCTCTGCGGCGCGGCCACGATCAGATCGGCCCGGCCAAAGCCCAGAGCCCGAAGCAACATCACCCGGTTATCAAGATCTTCGCCGCGTTCGCGTAGCAGGTCTTCACCGGTCAGGCCGAGGTGAACCTCGCCATCATCCACCGCCTGAGCGATGTCCGAGGCCGACAAAAGCTGCACCTGCGC
>CAISGS010000386.1 GCA_903884915.1 uncultured Caulobacteraceae bacterium
AGGCGGTCGTCAATGATCTGCCATGATCCGATGTAACCGCGCCAAAGGGTGGTGCCTTGGGGCGCAAAGGTTGGGAAAGCTCCGCCAAGCGCGGCATAATAATAAAGGGGAGTCTGATCCATCCCAACGTCCTCGCCCTTATAGATGAGCTTCTCATAGAGCTGGGTCGTCATGCGCTAGGCCTTAAAGGGGATTTCATCGTCGTCGTGGGCCGTATCCATCGCTAGGCGCGCAGGCGCGCTCATTACAGACGGCAAGCGTTCGGTCCTAGGAATGCAAAGCTGAATCAACCGAGCGAATTCTTCGACTGTCGTTACGGGCAGGATGCCGCCTCCACGGAGGTCCTCCGCCATCTTGCGGCGTTCATCCATGTCCAACTCTCCGACGAGTTTTTGACAAACAGAATGGAGCATTGCCAAAGGTTTGATGAAGCCGTGAGGATAGGTGGGTTCCTCATTTTGCATGGCTTCGGTCCAGTCCGACTCTTGTGTCAGTTCTGTTTCGTCAAACTCACCGGCAATCACACTCACGGTTCCGTCCACTTTCGAAACCCAATAGCCGTCAAATTTCATGTCAGTCGCTCCAGTCATTTTTGCGTTCGAGACGGTAAGTATCATAGCCTTGCGTCAAGAACGGACGTAGGTTGATGCCGAAAAATTAAGAGATTTGGCGTGAGGCGCGGTCCCGATCAGACCATTCGGATAACCTCCCCGAAGGGGATCTCCCGGTCTTTTACCCCTCCTGGAACAATGACCCAAAGGACGGGGTAGTCGGGGGTTTCTGTTGGAAAATCGCCGTCGCCATCTGTCAGGTAGACGCAGACCTGGTCGTGATGGATGGACCTGTCTTGATCCACGGCGTTGAAGAACGGAATGAATGACGTCCCGCCGCCGCCTATTGGCTTGGGAAACTCGTCGGTGCGATCGATCCGGTAGGGCCCATGCACGGCTGCATCGATATAGTAGAGATCACATATCAAGTGAGGGTAGGCTCCGGCGATCCCGCGTACCTCCTCGACAAACTGTGCCAACTCGTCTGCGCTGACCGACCCGCTGCTATCAATGGCGACGTGAACCTTGAGGTGACTTCCCGCCAGTTCTTCCAAATAGAGCCCTTGATGGACAAATCGCCGGTCAAAACCCTCAAAATCGCAAGGTGTTCGAACCGCAAAGCGCCACAGAACAGTGCGCCAATCAATATTGGCCTGTTCAGCAAAGCCCAGTTCGCGTTCAAATCCAGCCGGGATAGATCCGTGTCCGGCTGGGCTGGCATCGGCTATGGCTTTGGCGCTGGACAGGGCATGGCGCCAATGATGCGAGATTTGCTCGGGGCTTTGCGCCTTCGCACTGCCATTAAAGCCAGCGCTTGAGCTAGTAGGGTCGCTACCTAGCAAATCATGGACCAACCAAGCTGGCACGGACACGGCATCGCGTTCCAAAAGCCGGTAAACCTCCTCAGCGCAAAAATGCTCGAGTTTGGCGTCTCGAATTGTTCCGTCTGGAAGCTCAAACCCCTCGAGTGCTGCGATCATGCCATTGACGACAATGTCAGCGGCATGGTTCCAAAGGCTTGGAATTCGCGATTGGCGACGAGGCACATGCTGCAGGGCGCAGTGCAACACCTCATGCATCAAGACCGCTTGGATCTGCTTTCGGCTCAAACTGGCAAAATAGTCCGGGTCGTAGAGTATGTTCAGCCCGTCCGTTGCGGCGGTTCCCAAACCTTCTCTGGGCCGAATATCTGCAAAAAGCAGAAGGCCGGCAAAGAAGGGGGCGGACATTCTAAGCCCTAAAATCGCACGCTGGATTTCGGGATCTTGCGTCATCCAAACAGCATATCTCTGAAATTGGCGAGATTTTCCTGCACCTTTGGATTGGCCATCAGCTTACGGGTTAGCTCTTGGCCAAGACCTAGGGCTCTACTTCTTTTGAGAATGTCACCGGCAAGAAGTTGGAACCATTCGGCGGGCGCATTTTGGCCAGCCCATTCGATGATATTCTCGGCGCGCTCAGCGCTTGTGGCTCTGATCACAAGGCCAATGGTGAGGGCATACCGCACGGACGGCTCAAGCGGAAAAGCGATATCCTTTTTCCCGGCAGCGATCGCATCAAGATCAGGAAGATCACGGTATACCGTCTCGAAGGCTTCAAATTCAGCTGCGGCCGCTAGGCCTACGGCCGGTGCGATTGACAGGCCAATAGCGCGCAATTGACTGGCCATGACCCAGGTGCGGGGTGAGGGCCAGGCGACCTGATGCGGTTGCAGATTGTGCAGGAAGTTTGTGCGAAAGGCCAAGAAGGCAAGAAGGCGCTCATCTAGTCCTGTGTCTAGTCCATAGGTCTTGAAGCTTTCAAAATCTGGTTCGACCTGGAGATGGACAAAGCGGTTGGACAGGGGGGCGGGCATATCAAAAACAGAAGCGCGGTCCTCCTTGCGGTTGCCTGCTGCCCAAACAAACCAGCCTTCTGGAACCTCATAACTGCCAACCTTGCGATCTAGTACCAGTTGCTGGGCGATCCCTTGCATGGCGGGCGGTGCCATATTGATTTCATCGAGAAAAAGGATCCCTCGACCCTCTCGGGGCAAAAATTCGGGGGGATACCAGACTGAGACCTTATCGGCGGCAACAGGAAGGCCTCTCAAATCGGTTGGGGCGAGCTGGCTCAGCCGAAGGTCGATCAGTTGCAAGCCGTGCTGCGCCGCGCACTGGGCCACAATGCTGGATTTACCCACGCCGGGGGGACCCCAGATCATCAGGCTGAGTTTCAAATTGTTCTCGATCAGCGCTGTGAGAGACCTGATAAGTGACTTGGGCGTGTTCACCCGACCGGTCCTATCTAGTTCATTTTTCATCGAAACCCTACTCATCGCTCATCCTTGCCCAGCGCTATACCCATACCCATGAGGCGAGACTGGGCCCGCTCCGCAGCCTTAATGTGGGGCCCCTGAGCAATCTGCTTAAGGGCCTTGATAGGGATCTGAGCCCGATCGGCCAGAGCTAGAGCATGAGAACTGCCGCCATGTTTTAAGGCCCAGGAGATCATCATCTCGGGACAGTCTGGGGACTTCAATATCGCCTTAACAGCGCTAATGGGTAGCTGTGAGAAGAGATCGGGTTCTTCTAAAAGTAGGAGCGGAAGGACAGGATTATTGAAGAGTTCTAGCGGGAATTTCGAGGCCAGATCCATAAGCACGTTGGTTGGACATAGCGGATTGAGCATGACCGCGCGCTTGACCACTCGAGAGGGTGAGGCGGCAAGGCCCGCTAGGGTCGCTCCATTCACATTGGGATGCTGCGCAATCTGCACATCCAGACCTGTGGATTGACCAACCAACAGGTCAAGCTCCCGTGCCGACTTTGCGCTTAGGTCTAACCCATCTTTATCAGGCCCGATCATTTGGCCTCGCTGATCGGCAATGACAGAAAATCACGAACTAATTCACTATAGGCAATTTTAGATGCCTCAGTGATCTTGTCTGGTTCGCGTAGCGAAAGGGTTACTTTTTGCGCTTCTTGAACGTCCCCAAATCCCATCGGCCAGCCTGGATCGGCATCGATTTCGGCTCTAATATTGCCTTGTATTTTTGTCAGACCCATCACCATCCCCCCGCCAAAGATGTCTGAAACTTCCCAACCCCGGGATTTCAGGCCCTTCAGCGAACCGAGCGGGACAATACGGTTGGTCTTTGGATCTGTACGTCGTCAGAACATTCGAGACATTAGGCGCTTGTTTTTAGCGTAGAGTGTGTCTCATCTTGGGTTGATATTTAGGCGGCGATTTTGCGGTGTTGCAAGCGCCGA
>CAISGS010000387.1 GCA_903884915.1 uncultured Caulobacteraceae bacterium
AAGGGCTTGGTCACGTCATAGCGGCGCGCGCCATCATCATAGGCGAACTTGATCTTGGTCGAGCCTGTTCCGGCCAGAATGATCTTCTTGGCCTCGGGGGCAAGCTCGCGCCAAGGCTTGTCCATCGAGAAGCCATAGTGCAATGCCAGCGCCTGCAGGGTCTGGGTATAGAAGGGCGAGGGGCTCTTGGCCCATGGCGCGATGGCCCCGTGATGCAGGTCCTTGTCCGGATCAGGAATGACCAGCTCAGCGTCAAAGGTCAGCTTGACGCCAAGCCCGTCGCAGGCGGGGCAGGCGCCGAATGGATTGTTGAACGAAAAGAGCCGGGGCTCGATCTCGCTGATGGTGAAGCCACTGACCGGGCAGGCGAATTTTTGTGAGAACAACAGCCGTTGCGGCTCTTTTGCGCCTGGCTCAATATCGGCCCATTCGGCCACGGCGATGCCGTCTGCGAGGCGCAACGCCGTCTCCAGCGAGTCTGCTAGGCGCTGTTCTTGGCCGCCCTTGACGACGATCCGGTCAACCACGACGTCGATATCGTGCTTGAATTTCTTATCGAGAACCGGGGCCTCTTCGATGGGATAGAATTCCCCGTCGATCTTGAGGCGCTGAAAGCCTTGGCGCTGAAGATCGGCAATTTCCTTGCGATATTCGCCCTTGCGGCCCCGCACCATCGGCGCGAGCAGCAACAGGCGCGTGCCCTCGGGCAGGCCGACAATCTTATCGACCATCATACTGACGGTCTGGCTCTCGATGGGCAGGCCCGTGACCGGGGAATAGGGTGTTCCGACCCGCGCCCAGAGCAGGCGCATATAGTCGTGAATCTCCGTCACCGTGCCAACGGTTGAGCGCGGGTTCTTGGAGGTGGTCTTTTGCTCAATCGAGATGGCGGGAGACAGGCCCTCGATCAGGTCCACATCCGGCTTGCCCATCAACTCCAGAAACTGCCGCGCATAGGCCGACAGGCTCTCGACATAGCGCCGCTGACCCTCTGCATAGATGGTGTCAAAGGCCAGCGAGCTCTTCCCCGACCCCGACAACCCGGTCAGGACCACAAGTTGGCCCCGAGGAATGTCGACATTGACGTCTTTGAGATTGTGCTCGCGGGCACCGCGCACGCGGATGAATTGGCTTGGATCAGACATGAAAGGCTCTCGACAACCGCCCGAACATCGGCGGCTAAGCTGTTCTATCTAGTACGCCGAGTGGCTTGAACAGCAAGAACATTGTGGGAACATGGGTGGTGGCAGCGTTTAGTGCTGCTTCCTCATGCTTCGACGGGCTCAGCATTAGGAACCCCGCCCTCCTATCAACCGCGTCCCCCGCGAAGGCGGGGGTCCAGATCGTTGATTCCAACCTGCATGTAAGGTTCTGGGTCCCCGCCTGCGCGGGGAACACGGAAGGAAGGAAACAAGGCCCTCACCCTACCCTCTCCCTCAGGGAGAGGGCTTATCGGTTCTAGCCCTCGCCCCCCTTGGGGGAGGGGGTTGGGTGAGGGGGTTCCATCCGCTCCCACCCCATTCCTAACCTTAGGCTTATCGAAGGATTAGGCCGGTTCCGCCTTGGTGGCTGTCTTCTTCACCGCCGCCTTCTTGGCCGGAGCCTTCTTCGCAGCCGGTTTTTTGGCAGCGGGCTTTTTCGCCGCAACCTTCTTAACGGGCGCAGCCTTTTCGGCCTTTGCCTTGGCCGGAGCCTTCTTTTTCTTGCCGCCGCCCTTGGCTTCGCGCTCGGCCAAAAGGCGCACGGCCTCTTCAAGCGTCAGGTCACCCGGCTCCGATCCCTTGGGGACGTTGGCATTGGTGTCGCCGTGTTTGATATAGGGACCAAAACGGCCCGATAGGACCTTTACCGGCTTGCCGGTTTCGGGGTGAACACCGAGATCTTTTAGGGCTGCAGCTTCAGTCCGGCCTCGGCCGCGTCCGCCGCCTGCGCGCTTTTCGGCGAGGACCGTGACGGCGCGGTTCAGGCCAACCTCGAACACCTCTTCGGCGCTCTCCAGATTGGCATAGGTGCCAGAATGCTGGACATAGGGGCCATAGCGGCCAATGCCGGCCAAGATGACGGCATTGTCTTCGGGGTGGATGCCAACTTCGCGCGGCAGGCTTAAGAGGCGCAGGGCCTTTTCCAGATCGATACTGGCCGGGGTCCAGCCCTTGGGCAGGCTTGAGCGCTTGAGCTTGTCGCCTTCTGGCATCTCAACATAGGGGCCAAAGCGGCCGATCTTGAGCCAGACGGGCTGTTCGGTCACCGGATGGGCACCCAGTTCGCGGTCGGCATTTTCGGCGTCGCCGTCACCCTCGCTATTGGCCAAGGTGCGGGTAAAGCGGCATTCAGGATAGTTGGAACAGCCGATGAAGGCCCCGAACTTGCCGGTCTTGAGGCTCAGTTGACCCGCGCCGCAGGTCGGACAGGCGCGCGGATCGGAGCCATCTTCCTTTTGCGGGAAGATATGCGGGCCAAGAGCGATGTTCAGGGCGTCGAGCACGTGGGTGACGCGCAGGTCCCCGATCTCGCCCACGGCGGCGTGGAAATCTTTCCAGAAGTCGCGAAGGAGCTGTTTCCATTCCAACTCACCGGCTGACACCAGATCGAGCTTTTCTTCCAGCGCTGCGGTGAAGTCATATTCGACATAGCGGCGGAAGAACTGTTCCAAGAAGGCGGTGACCAGACGGCCCTTATCCTCGGGGATGAAGCGGTTCTTCTCCATGCGCACATAGTCGCGTTCGCGCAGCACGGTCAGGATCGAGGCATAGGTCGAGGGCCGACCGATGCTTAGCTCTTCCATCTTCTTGACGAGGCTGGCTTCGGAATAGCGCGGTGGCGGTTCGGTGAAGTGCTGATCGGCGCGGGCCTCGATCACCTTGGCTATTGCGCCATCCTTGACCATTGGCAAGCGGCCACCGTCTTCGTCGCCCTCGTCGTCGCGGCCCTCTTCATAGACGGCCAGATAGCCGTCAAACAGAACCACTTGGCCGTTGGCGCGCAGGCCGGTGCGGCCGTCTGAGGTCTCCATATCAATGGTGGTGCGCTCAATGCGGGCGCTTTCCATCTGCGAGGCGATCATCCTCTTCCAGATCAGCTCATAGAGTCGTCCCAGATCGGATTCGAGCCGCAAGGACCCCGGATTGCGGCTGAGGCTGGTCGGGCGAATGGCTTCGTGCGCTTCCTGAGCGTTCTTGGCCTTGGTCTTATAGTAGCGGGGGGCCTCGGGGACATATTCGCCGCCAAAGCGGCCAGCAATGACCTGACGGGCCTCGACGAGGGCCTCAGGCGCGGACTGGATGCCGTCC
>CAISGS010000388.1 GCA_903884915.1 uncultured Caulobacteraceae bacterium
ATATGAAAGCCGCTGCCGGCCCGGTCTGCCCAAGGCTTGGCCATAAAGGTCGCCTCACAGCCGTGGCGCAGCGCAATACCCTTGGCGGCGCGCTTGTAGATCAAGGCATCATCAGCGGCGCGCAAGGCGTCAGGCTTATGCTTGAGGGTCAGTTCCACCTGGCTTGGCGCAAATTCGGAAATGGCGCCTTCAAGCGGTACGCCCAGCACGTCACAGGTCGTCCAAAGCTCGCGCAAGAACGGAGAGATTGCCTCCAGTTCGGGCAGGCCATAGACCTGAATGCCGGTAGGCCGGTGACCGGTCAGAGCCGATTTTGGAGGCTGAAGATCGCCGTCGGCCGTCCGCTCCAGATCGACCAGATAATATTCCAATTCGCAGGCCGTGACCGGGGTCAGACCATCGGCGGAGAACCGGTCGATGACCCGCTGCAAGACATGGCGCGGGTCCAAATCGTTGGGCGTCCCGTCCAGTTCATACATCGACAACATCACCTGACCCACGTCCGGGCCCAGCCAAGGCGCAGGCGTTAATGTTCCGGGAACTGGACGGGCAAGGCGGTCAGCGTCGCCGTCTTCCCAGACCAGACCCGTCTCCTCACAGTCTGCGCCATTGGTATCCACCACCAGCACTGAGCCGGGCAAGAACCGGCCATAGTCATAGATCGGCATCAACTCATGACGACGCAGGCGCTTGCCGCGCGGCACGCCGGTCATGCTGGTGAAGAAGATGTCGAAATATTGGATCTCAGGATGGGCCTCGAGAAACTGGCGGCATTCTTCTGGAAGCGCAACGCCAGGATGGGGCTTTGGGACGGAAGAGGTCATAGGTCCAAACTTTCCAGAGCAGCGGCAAAGTCATCAACAGCGGCAACGAGCCGATCAATGGCCGCATCTTCAGTATGAGGAGACACCAACATCATGTTGTGAAACGGCGCAATAAGAACGCCGCGATTGATCAAAAATAGATGCAGCGCTTCGAGAAGGCTATGATCAAGCGCCAAGCGCATCTGTCTGGCATTACGAGGCGGCGGATTGGCAAAGACCAGCTCGACCCGCGCGCCCACCTGCACCGCGCTCCAAGCCAGTCCTCGCGCAGCAATCACGCCCCTTAAACCCGACACCAAGCGCTCTGCACCGGCCAGCATGAGCCCATAGGCCTTTGGTGTCATGACCTCGCTCAACATTATCTTCATGGCGGCAAGGGACAGGGCATTTCCCGATAGGGTCGTCCCAATTCCAGAATAGCCAGGGCCTATGGATTGAGCCGCCTTGGCCATCCGCTCAGCGAGCTCGGACGTCACACCCCAGACCGCCGCGGGAACGCCGCCGGCTATGGCCTTTCCGAGGGTGAAAATATCAGGCTCCAGTCCATAGGCAACGGTCGCGCCGCCGGGACCCGTCGAGATCGTATGGGTCTCATCAATCAAGAGCAGCGTGCCATATTGGCGCGTCAAGGCCCGCAGGCCCTCCAGATAGCCCTCATCAGGAACGATCATCCCGCAGTTGGTCATAACCGGCTCGGCCAGCACGCAGGCCACATCACCGGGCGCTAAAGCTGCCTCTAGGGCCGCGAGATCATTAAAGTCGATGACCTTTGCAAAGGCCGCCACATCATGAACCTGACCCACAAGTCCCGCCTTGAGCGCAGGCTTGCCGCTGGCAAGGCTTACGAAGGTGTCATCAACGGCCCCGTGATAGCAGCCATCAAAGACCAAGATCTGTGACCGGCCGGTGACCGCTCTGGCCCACCGGAGCGCCGCGCGATTAGCATCTGTCGCGGTATTGGCCGTCTGCCAATAGGGCAATCCAAAGCGTGCGCTGAGCAGTTGGCCGACCTCCGCAGCATCTTTGGTGGGCAACATAAAGCCCGTACCCTTAGAGGCCTGATCGGCTAAGGCCTTGGCCACAACCTCTAGGCCATGGCCGAACATTGAGGGCGTGTCGCCGAGGCAAAAATCGTCATAGATGAGGCCATCGACGTCGGTCAGGCGCGCGCCCTGCCCCGATTTTGCAAAGATCGCAAAGGGCGTGGCCCAATCGCCCATCCAGTGCATGGGAACGCCGCCCAGCCAATGGTCTTTAGTCTCGAGGGCCAAGGCCGCGCTAGCCGGATGGGCCGCCTCAAACCGGGCCCGTTCTTGATCCAACAGGCTGTCCAAGACAGGCCTATTCATTACACCCCGCCAAAGCACAGATATTTGGTTTCGAGATATTCACTAAGGCCCTCTGAGGCACCCTCGCGGCCCAGCCCGCTTTCCTTCCATCCCCCGAAAGGGGCGACTTCGGTTGAAAATAGACCCTCATTGATCCCGACCATGCCAAATTCGAGCGCCTCGCCCACCCGCCAACAGCGGTTGACGTCTTGGCTATAGAAATAGGAGGCCAGGCCATAGGGCGTGCCATTGGCCAATGCGATGGCTTCTGCTTCTGTCTCGAACTTGAAGAGCGGCGCAACCGGGCCAAAGATCTCCTGACTGAAGATCTCCATCTGCGGCGTCACATCGACAAGGACGGTGGGGGTGTAGAACTGGGAGCCCGCATCATGACGCCCGCCGCCAGTCAAAGCCTTCGCCCCCATGTCCAGAGCCTGATTGACGAGATGCTCGACCTTATCGATCGCCTCATCATTGATCAGCGGGCCAATGGTCGTGTCTGGATCAGACCCTGCCCCGACCGCAAAGGCCCCAACCTCTTGGGCCAAGCGTTCGGCAAAGGCCTCATAAATACCAGATTGAACCAACATCCGGTTGGCGCAGACGCAGGTCTGGCCCGCATTGCGATATTTCGAAGCCAAGGCCCCGGCCACGGCCGCATCAAGGTCGGCGTCATCAAAGACAATAAAGGGCGCATTGCCACCCAGCTCTAGTGACAGCTTTTTGACCGTCCCGGCACATTGGCGATAGAGGATCTTGCCAACCTCGGTCGAGCCGGTGAAGGACAGTTTGCGCACCCGGGGATCGTCGCAGAGCACCTGACCAATGGCGGCCGCGTCGGTGCCCGTGACCACGTTCAACACGCCCGCAGGAACGCCGGCAATCTCCGCCAGTCTAGCCAGCGCCAAAGCACAGAGCGGTGTTTCCTCAGAAGGCTTGACCACAACCGTACAGCCCGCCGCCAAGGCCGGACCGACCTTGCGGGTGATCATGGCAATGGGGAAATTCCACGGGGTGATGGCCGCACATACGCCTACGGGCTGCTTGATCGACATCATGCGTTTCGACGAGGCCGTCGTCGGGATGGTGTGGCCGTAGGCCCGCTTACCCTCCTCAGCGAACCATTCAACAAAGGCCGCCCCATAGGCCACCTCGCCGCGGGCCTCATTTAAGGGTTTGCCCTGTTCGGCGGTCATGAGTTCGGCCAAGGCTTCGGTATTTTCGAGGATCAAAGCGTTCCAGCGCATCAAGATGGCGGACCTAGCCTTAGCCGTTAAAGCCGACCAGGCGGGCAAGGCTTTTTGCGCCGCGTCGATCGCCTCTAAGGTCTCGATGGGACCAAGATTGGCGACCTTGGCGATGACGGAACCATTGGCGGGGTTGGTCACAGCAAAGCGCGAGGGCCCAGCGATCCAATGACCGCCGATCAACGCATCGGTAACAGGATCAAACATCTTCCATTCCTTTGATTCTATCGGACCGGCAGGGCTTTAGGGCGCTCAATGGCGCCGTCCCTTTCGATCCGTGACATCGAAATGATAGATAATCCTTTCTGATCGGATTTGGCGATAAGGGATCAGCAGATGACCCGCGCCAGTTCGACGCGAACCGAGCGGGCCTTTCGAGCCTTGATTAAAGATTCAGGGCCCTGGCGACTGCC
>CAISGS010000389.1 GCA_903884915.1 uncultured Caulobacteraceae bacterium
CACGATGCCGATGAGACGATCTCGCCCATCGAGGCGGGTCTCAGCTTTGCCGTCTCCAAGCGTCGCCGCGAGGCCGGTGATTTTCCCGGATCGAGCCGCATAAGGCGCGAACTGGAGGGCGATCTTTCCCGCATTCGGGTCGGTCTGCGCATTGTCGAGGGAGCCCCCGCGCGTGAGGGCGCCGAGATCACCGATGCCAGCGGCGCGGTGGTCGGCAGGGTGACCAGCGGCGGCTTTTCACCCACCCTCTCTACCGCCATCGCCATGGGCTTTGTCCCGCCTGCGCTCGCGATCGTCGGCACGCCCTTGAGCGTCATTGTGCGCGGTAAGAGCCAGCCAGTTCAGGTCGTGGCCATGCCGTTCGTTCCTCACCGCTATTTCCGCAAATCCTGACCCTGCAAGGAAGATCCTCATGTTTTTCACCAAGGACCACGAGTGGATCAAGGTCGATGGCGACGTCGCCACGGTCGGTATCTCCGCCTATGCCGCCGAACAGCTCGGTGACGTCGTCTTTGTCGAGGTGCCAGACCTCGGCAAGGTCTTGACCGTCGGGGATAGCCTCGCAGTGGTCGAAAGCGTCAAGGCCGCATCCGACGTCTATGCGCCGGTCGCAGGCGAGGTCATCGAGGCTAATGGCGATCTGGCCGCTGCGCCAGAAACGGTCAATGCCGATCCCGAAGGCGCAGGCTGGTTTGCCAAGCTCAAGATCACTGACCCCGGCCAGATCGAGGGCCTGATGGACCGCACAGCCTACGACGCCTTCCTCGCCTCGCTCTAAAGCCACCCTTGCGAACTGCCCCTTTTGGAGGCCTGCCTATGCGTTATCTGCCCCTAAGTCCTTCTGACCGTTCGGCCATGCTTGGCGTCATCGGCGCGGCGACCATTGATGACCTGTTCGTCGATGTGCCCGTGGCTGCGCGGCGCGATCAGCCGGTGGACCTGCCCTTCCATCAGGGCGAGCTAGAGGTCGAGCGGGCCCTGTCGGCCATGGCCGGGCATAACCGAACCGCTGGGCAGGGGCCGTTCTTTTGCGGGGCCGGGGCCTATCGTCACCATGTCCCCGCCACGGTCGATCACATCATTCAGCGCTCGGAGTTCTTGACCAGCTACACCCCCTATCAGCCAGAAATTGCCCAGGGCACCTTGCAATATCTGTTCGAGTTCCAGACCCAGGTTGCGGCCCTGACCGGCATGGATGTCGCCAATGCCTCGATGTATGACGGCTCTACCGCCACGGCAGAGGCCGTGATGATGGCCGCGCGGGTGACGCGGCGCGGCAAGGCGGTGCTGTCGGGCGGTCTTCATCCGCACTATGCCCGCACAGCCGAGACCCTGGCCAAGGTCGCAGGGGTTCAGGTCCAACGTCTGGATGCAGCCATTGATGGCGAGGCCGCCGTTCTGGAGGCCATTGATGATGACACGGCCTGCGTCGTCGTCCAGACCCCGAACCTGTTCGGCACGGTCACCGATGTCACGGCCATTGCGGCGGCGGCTCAGGCCAAGGGGGTCTTGCTGATCGTGGTGGTCACCGAGGTGGTGTCGCTGGGCCTGCTCAAGAGCCCCGGCGAGATGGGCGCAGATATTGTCGTGGCCGAGGGCCAGTCGATCGGCAATGCCCTGAACTTTGGCGGTCCCTATGTCGGCCTGTTTGCCGCCCGTGAAAAATACGTCCGGCAGATGCCCGGGCGTCTGTGCGGCGAGACGGTCGATGCCGATGGGCGGCGCGGCTTCGTCCTGACCCTCTCGACCCGAGAGCAGCATATCCGCCGAGACAAGGCGACTTCAAACATCTGCACCAATTCAGGGCTCTGCGCCTTGGCCTTCACCATCCATATGAGCCTTTTGGGCGAGGTTGGATTGCGTAAATTGGCCATGATCAACCATGCCAAGGCACGAGACCTGCGTGATGGGTTGATGGGCGTGCCGGGGGTCGAGATCTTGACGGAGCGGTTCTTCAACGAGATCGCCATCCGTGTGCCGACCAATGCGGCGGCTCTGGTCGAGACCTTGGCAGGGCAGGGCATTTTAGCCGGTGTGCCGGTCTCGCGTCTGTCGCCGAAGGGGGGGATGGATGATGTCCTGCTGCTCTGCGCGACGGAGACCACCACCTCATCCGATATTGCGGCTCTGGTCGCCGCGCTTAAGGGGGCTTTCTAAGATGAGCATGAACTCTGTTGGTCGTCCGACCCGGCCCACCCTCGTCGCCACCTTGCCCGGAGCCATCCCCGCCACACTCGGCGGCGGACGCGGTCTGTTGCAGGACGAGGCCCTGATCTTTGAGCGCGAGGGGTGGGACAGCAGCGGTGTTGACCTGCCCGAGCCATCGCAGGACGCCTCTGATCTGGGGGATATGGTTCGCAGAGCGCCCATCGGCTTGCCCGGTCTCAGCGAGCCTGAGGCAATGCGCCACTATGTGCGGCTCAGTCAAAAGAACCATGCCATCGATCTGGCGCTCTATCCGCTCGGCTCCTGCACCATGAAGCACAATCCGCGCCTCAACGAGAAGATGGCGCGCCTGCCCGGCTTTGCCGATGTGCATCCCTTGCAGCCCCAATCGAGCGTTCAGGGGGCCTTGGAACTGATGGACCAATTGGCACACTGGCTGATGACCTTGACCGGCATGTCGGCTGTGGCCATGTCGCCGAAGGCCGGAGCGCACGGCGAACTCTGCGGCCTGCTGGCCATCCGAGCCGCCCACGAGGCGCGTGGAGACGCTCGCAAGCGGGTCTTGGTGCCAACCTCGGCCCACGGCACCAATCCGGCCACGGCAGCCTTTGTCGGCTATGAGGTCGAAGAGATCGCTCAGACCGCCGATGGCCGGGTCGATATTGCCGATCTGGCCGCAAAGCTCGGACCTGATGTGGCCGCGATCATGGTCACCAACCCCAATACCTGCGGGCTGTTCGAGCGCGATGTGATCCAGATCGCCGAACTGGTCCATGCTGCTGGGGCCTATTTCTACTGCGACGGGGCCAACTTTAACGCCATAGTCGGGCGGGTCAGACCGGGCGATCTGGGCGTCGACGCCATGCATATCAATCTACACAAGACCTTCTCAACGCCCCATGGCGGCGGTGGTCCAGGCTCGGGTCCGGTGGTCCTTTCGGCGGCGCTGGCCCCCTTCGCCCCGACCCCGTTCGTGGTCAAGCGCGGCGAGGCCTATGAGCTGGTGGAATATCGCGAAGGGGAGGCCGTCCAAGCCTTTGGCCGGCTATGCGCCTTCCATGGCCAGATGGGGATGTATGTCCGCGCCCTATCCTACATGCTCAGCCACGGGGCCGATGGCCTTAAGCAGGTGGCCGAGGATGCCGTGCTCAATGCCAACTATATCAAGGCCCGGCTGAGCGGTGTGATGAGCGCGGCCTTCGAAGGCCCCTGTATGCACGAGGCCCTGTTCGATGATCACTGGCTAGAGGGCACCGGGATCACCACGCTCGACTTTGCCAAGGCCATGATCGATGAGGGCTTCCACCCCATGACCATGTATTTTCCGCTGGTGGTGCACGGTGCCATGTTGATCGAGCCAACAGAGACCGAATCCAAGGCGGAACTGGATCGGTTCTGCGATGTGCTGCTGTTATTGGCTGAGGCGGCCAAGGCGGGGGATGTCGAACGGTTCAAGGGTGCGCCGTTCCATGCACCGCTGCGAAGGCTCGACGAGACCCTTGCGGCCCGCAGGCCTAGATTGCGCTGGCGTCCGGAATTGAGCACGGATGTTGCCGCAGAGTAGTGCCCAGTAATTTATTTTGACCATGCCCTAATTGGGCCTTTAAACCGGGTACCATAGAGCTCATATCAGACCTGTCCCGGGCAAGGGTCTCGAAGGTTTCGAGGCTCGGCGGTGCGGACCGAAGAGACCGATGCCCCAAACCATTGTTGTGCCCCTCACCAAGACGGACAAAGACGCCCACGCCGAAAACACCGGTGCGGAGGTCGTGAGCCGCCTTGGCCGTTGGGTGATGGCCCTTTTGGGCGGTGCGATCGTGGCTGTTGGGATTGTCATGGCCCCCTTGCCGGGTCCGTTTGGCGTGCCAGTGATGGTTGTGGGTCTGATGATCCTTCTGCGCAGCTCCTTTTGGGCCAAGCGGGCCTTCGTTAAACTTCAGCATCGGCATCCGCGCATCGTCTTTCCGCTGCGCCGGCTGTTGCGCCGGGAGCCAGAAGTCATGCCCGTGGCTTGGCAGCAGGTTCTGCGGTTTGAGCGCATGGTGTTGCCAAAGTCTTGGCGTTTTGCACGGCGATTGCGGCTCTCCTTACGCAGAAAACCAAAAGTCTGATGCTGTTTGGCCACGACTCGAATTATTTTCGAGGCCACGAGCCCTGATCGGCAATCCAACGCAAGACTGTCACCGTAAAGGGTCTAAAGCACACGCCTGTGAGCCGCCGAATCTCTTGCCGGTTTCACATTTTCGAAACACCTCAACATGGCCTTCGCCACGACCCACATGACGCGTCCCGTTCAAACCACTGCCGATGCTATGCAGGCCGGTGTGCGACGGATGGTGCGTATCGGTCTGTTGGTGCTTGGCGGATTGATCATGGCGGTTGGCGCCGTGCTCGCGCTCTTACCCGGCCATCTGGGGGTTCCCATCCTGGTCATTGGTCTGATGGTGGTTCTCAGAAACTCCCTGCCCGCGCGCAAAGAGTTCATTCGGCTTCAGCGGCGTCACCCCAATTGGGTGTTTCCTCTGCGGCGTTTGATGCGTCGTGAGCCTGAAGTTATACCGGTCGTCTGGCAGCAGCTGTTGCGGACCGAGCGTTTGGTTCTCCCGGTCCGGTATCGCTTTGTGCGACGTCTGCGCGTCAGTTATTTCCGCCGCGCGAAAAAGTCGGCCTAAACCAAACGGTGATTGTTAAACGAAAACCGGGCCAGAGGTTTCCCTCCGGCCCGGCCTCTAGCGTCAAACAGATCGATTTTGGCTATTGCAGCTTGTCGGCCATCTGAGCGACCGCACGGTCGATCAGGGGGTCACTCTTCAAGCCCTTAAGACGGCCCTGAAGGATATTGCCGGTCATCTGAGCGGCCAGTTCGGCAGCCACAGATTTGACTTCAGCCGCTGCTGCGGCTTCCGCTGCCGCGATCTTGCGCTCCGCCAGAGCCTGACGGCGCGCAATTTCTTCGTCCAGCTTGACCTTGGCATCCACTGCCAGACGTGCAGCATCCGCTTCGGCAGCAGCAATCATCTCAGCGGCTTGACGTTCAGCATCTTCACGCTGCTGCTGGATTGACGCCAGCAGAGCTTGAGCCTCTTCACGCAGGCGCTGGGCCTCGTCGAGTTCGTTCTGGATCTTTTGGGCATAGCCATCAAGACCGCTGGCCACGGCTCCTGGAACCTTCAGATAGATCAGAAGGCCAAAGAACAGAGCCAGCGCGACGGCGACCCAAAATTCAACTTCTTGCAGAAGTTCCATAGTTTGGGTCCCCTTAGGCCTTTGCCGCGGTCAATGCCGTCTCGACCTCATCGGCCGTGGCAGCAACGCCCGTCAGCTTGTCGGTGATCGCTGCGGCGATGTCGGACGCGATGGTCCGGACATTGCCCAGAGCCGCATCGCGCGAAACCCGGATCCGGTCTTCGGCGACAGCCAGTTTTTCCGCCAAAACCGCTTCCTCTGCTGCCTGCCGCGTTGCGGCCTCAGCATTGGCCTTAGCCTTGGCTTCAGAAGCGGTCCGCTGGGCGTGGGTGCGGGCCTTGGCCAGTTCGGCCAAGGCGGTTGCACTTTCGGCTTCAGCCTGCGTCTTCAAATCACGGGCCTGTGCGACATCCGCCGCGATCTTGTCTGCCCGGGTCTGGATCGTCCCGCCGACGCGCGGCAGGAAGAGCTTTGACAGTAGGACATAGAGAACGACGAAGATCAGCAGCAGCCAAACCACCTGGCCAGGCCACCACACGAACTGAAATTGCGGCAGACCGCCGCCGCTGGCATGGCCATCGGCTCCGGTCGACTCGTGAGTCTGTGTCGTTTCGTTGGCCATGACGGTCCGGTCTTAGGCGAAGAGGATCAGGAAGGCGATGACGAGGGCGAAGATGCCCAAGGCTTCGGTCAGCGCCATGCCGAGGAACAGCATCGGGCGTTCGCCAGCGGCTGCCGATGGGTTGCGGATGGCGGCGGCCAGATAGCTACCGAACAGGTTACCAAGGCCGATACCCGCCCCGATCATGCCGAGCATGGCCAGACCAGCGCCGATATATTTTGCGGATGCAGCGTCCATAAGAGTCTTCCTTTTGGTTGGTTAGGTAGATGAGAAAGCGAAGAAAACGCGTGATCTGTGCCAGATCTTAGTGGCTATGCAGGTTCACAACGTCGTTCAGGTAAACGCAGGTAAGCGCGGCGAACACGAAGGCCTGAAGGAAGGCCACGATGAACTCCAACGCGGTCAGGGCAACAACGCTGCCCAACGACACCACTGAGCCAAGAATGCCCAAGGAGGCGATGCCGCCGCCCGAGGCCAGAAGGCCAAGGGAGATGATGAACCCTGCGAAGATCTTTAGAACGACGTGCCCGCCGATCATGTTCCCGAACAGACGCAAGGCCAAGGTCACAGGCCGCACCAGGAAGGAAATGATCTCAATTGGCACCATCAGGATCAGCAGGAAAGCGGGGACGCCCGAGGGGACGAACAGCTTGAAAAACCCGAACCCGTTGCGCGCAAAGCCAACCACGACGACCGTCAAGATGGTCAACATGGCGAGCGTTACCGTCACGGCCAACTGCGAGGTGGCCGTAAAGACAAGGAACATGCCCAGGAAATTCATAGCCAGAATGAAGGAGAACAGGGTGAACACGAAGGGGAAGAAAACCTTGCCCTCGTGCCCAATGATCGATCCGGCCAGATCGTCAACGAGGCTGTAGAGCATCTCGCCAACGGACTGGAGCCGCCCTGGAACCACCGCTTGACGCGCGGCCAGAGCAAAGAACACGCAGATCAGGCCCGCTGCCATACCCATCGAGACCACCGAATTGGTGATCGACAGGTCAACAACGCCCAGACCGGGCAGGTTCACCGTCGGCAGATCAACAACCTTGTTGATCTGGAACTGGTGCATCGGATCGGCCATAAGCCCTCAATCTCCTCATTCGAACCCGCATCTGCAGGATCAGTCTTCGTCGTCATCCTCATCCCCAAGCAGCGGTTCATCCGGCCCAGGAGCGATCGATGTCTTATTTCCCATGCGTCCAGCGGTGCGGACGACCATGAAAGCCGAAAGTCCCGTGCCGATCAGCATCCCGCCGATCAGGCCCCAAGGGCTTATATGTAACAGTTGGTCGAGCAACCAGCCGAAGCCTAGCCCTCCCAGAATTCCGCCGATCAAATCGGCCAAGACACGATAGCCATCGTGGCTCTGTTCCGCCCCGTGGTCCTTGGTCTTGCGCGCGCGGGAGGCCTCAAAGGCCCCGATCCGGTCGTCAAGACGGCGAAGGGCCTCTTGGTTGGGTGCCGTTCGCGTCACTTCAGGGTCAAGATCGTCCGACTGCGGCATGTGCTGCGCTGGCGTCCCCGATCATGAAGCCGTGCGGATACCCGGTTTGATCGAGCCGGAACCTATAGATCAGGCGGCCATTGGTCAAGATTGGCTGGAAAGGTTTTAGTTCATTGTATTTGTTAGGTTAATTTTGGTGATTAGGGGTGTTTGCGGGGATGGCCGCGAGTCGGTGGCAAATTGGGTGATTTTGGGGCGCTAAAACAAGGCCCCCTTCGGCCCTTCGGGCCACTTCCCCCAGAAGGGGAAGATCCTCTACAGCGAAATCTTCCTCCTTTGGGGGAAGTACCGGCGCAGCCGGGGTAGGGGGTCTTTCACTTAGAAAAAACAAGAAAGGCCCTC
>CAISGS010000390.1 GCA_903884915.1 uncultured Caulobacteraceae bacterium
GATCGGTGCCCATGCGATAGGCCCCGATGCGGATCAATTCTTCCATGTTGGAATAGGCCGACAGGGTTTGGCGGGCATTGGAGACAATTTCGCGCTCATAGGGCCGCTGACAGCCGGGCATGGTCCGCGAGATCGACTTCAAGACATTGATAGCTGGGAAACGTCCGCGCTCGGCAATGGCCCGCTCCATAACGATGTGACCGTCCAAAATACCGCGAACGGCATCGGCGATGGGCTCATTGTGATCATCGCCATCGACCAGCACCGTAAAGAGACCCGTGATCGGTCCGCCCTCAGACCCATCGGGCCGCACGGGACCCGGTCCCGCCCGCTCAAGGAGCTTAGGCAATTCGGTAAAGACGGTCGGGGTATAGCCCTTGGTCGTCGGTGGTTCGCCTGCCGCCAGTCCGATCTCGCGCTGGGCCATGGCAAAGCGGGTGACGGAGTCCATCAGGCAAAGGACCTCTTGATCCTGATCTCGGAAGAACTCGGCCACGGCCATGGTCATATAGGCCGCCTGTCGCCGCTTTAGAGCAGGCTCATCCGACGTGGCGACGACCACCACAGCGCGCGCGAGACCGGCTTCTCCGAGGGTCTCTTCGATAAATTCCCGCACCTCGCGGCCCCGTTCACCGATCAGGCCGACAACGACCACATCGCAGGTCGCCTCCCGGGCCAGCATCGACAGGAGCACGGACTTGCCGACGCCCGAACCGGCAAAGACGCCAAGCCTCTGGCCCCGGCAGCAGGTGGTGAAGACATTCATGGACCGAACGCCGAGGTCCAACCGCTCGCCCACTCGCCCACGCGCATGGGCAGGCGGCGGTGCGGCCCTCAGAGGATAGGGCACCTGGCCTTGTGGCAAGGGACCCTTGCCATCAATCGGCTCGCCAAAAGCATCAATGATCCGCCCCCGCCAGGCTAAGGTCGGGCGGATATTGGCTCCCTCGGAGAGGATGCGGATCTCCGCCCCCGGCGCCACGCCCTCCACCGGACCAAAGGGCATCAACAGCGCCCTCGCCTCGCGAAAACCAACCACCTCAGCGGCTAAAGGAACATCGCGAAGGCGGGTAATCTCAACCCGTGCACCGACGGCCAGATGGGTGAGCCCGCCCTTGGCCTCAATCAGCAGCCCATTGACCGCCGCCACGCGCCCAAAGACCACCAGCGGGTCTATGCGCTCGACAGCTGCCACAAGGTTGCGCACTTTAGGGCCCTCTAAAATTTAACGACAAAAAAATTTTCTCGTTCGTTCGATTTTCTACCCTTGACCTTAAAGGGGAGTGAACACCAGCCCATCAGATATTAAAAGTCTGTGATTCCAATAAATAAAATGGTTAACGCAGCCCTTGCGCGGGCTTTGCAAATCACCCTAGAACCAATTTGTCGGTCAATCAAAGTTAACCAAGTGTAAGTGAATGGCAGGCAAATATGGTTAAGAGTTTACTGGGGGCGGATTTTATCATTCCGCGAAGCGAAGCCGCCTTTGGGCGGGGAGGGGTCGATGCGCGTACTGTTGATTGAGGACGACAGCGCCACAGCGCAGAGCATCGAATTGATGCTCAAGTCCGAGGGCTTCAACGTCTACACCACCGATTTGGGTGAGGAAGGCGTCGATCTGGGCAAGATTTACGATTATGATTTGATCCTGCTCGATCTCAATCTTCCCGACATGTCCGGCATGGACGTTCTGCGCACCCTTCGGGTCGCGAAGATCAACACGCCGATCATGATCCTGTCGGGCACCTCGGAAATCGATACCAAGGTCAAGACCTTCGGCAGCGGTGCCGACGACTATATGACCAAGCCCTTCCATAAGGACGAACTGGTCGCCCGCATCCATGCGGTGGTCCGTCGCTCCAAGGGCCACGCCCAATCGGTCATCCGCACCGGCGACATTACGGTCAATCTAGACGCCAAGACCGTCGAGGTCTTCTCTCAGCGCGTTCACCTGACCGGCAAAGAATATCAGATGCTGGAACTGCTTTCCCTGCGCAAGGGCACGACCCTGACCAAGGAAATGTTCCTCAACCACCTCTATGGCGGCATGGACGAGCCAGAGCTGAAGATCATCGATGTCTTCATCTGTAAGCTTCGCAAGAAGCTGGCCTCAGCAGCCAATGGCCAACACCATATCGAAACGGTCTGGGGCCGGGGCTATGTCCTGCGCGATCCCAACGAGATGCTCGCAGTCTCCGCCGCCTAAGGCCAGACCCCAGCATTACGGACCTCCAGAAGAACCCGCCTTCCCCAAGGCGGGTTTTTTTCATGCTGTCTTGAGAGCAGTGCCCTTACAGCTTGGCCTTCCGGTAAGGTAGCGCCATCACTTGTCCACTCGCATTGATCAAAATCAATTTTGTCCGTGACAAGACGGCCAGAGTCGCCAAATATCCGGCCACCCGGTTTTAACCTTTGGTTAAGGCCTGCGGAGAGCGGCAGAGCGGCCCTAGGGGAGTTCAGTTCGGTCACCGATCCAAGCACCGCGCACCCGCGCAAGGAGGGACGATGATAGAATTCGATCCAAGACGGACCCCGGTGCGGCTGACCCCTCGGCTCGTGGTCGGTGTGGCGGGCTTGGCAGCCCTCGCCTTGGCTTGGCAGCTCAGCGCCTTTGAAACCCGCAATGCTGCGGCCGTTCAACAGGCAACCGCGCAACTGAGCGAACTGCAGCACGAGGCCTTCACCCAGGCCGAAGCCCAACCCGGCTATAGCCGCCCCGAAAATGTCCCGGTCCAGGTTCGCCGGGGCGAGACCTTCGAGGCCGCCATTGGCCGCGCAGGCGTCAGCGACAGCGAAGCGCGCGAAGTAGTCAAGGCCATTGGCGCAACCTTCGACACGGTCAATATCAGGGCTGGCCTTGCCTTTGACGCGGCAATTGCTCGCCCGCGCGACCAACGCGGCCCTGTGCGGCTGGTCGGCCTCTCCATGCGCACTGGCCCCGCCTCAGCCTTGACCCTCTCGCGGACCTTCGATGGCGCGCTCAAGCTGCGCGAACTGGAAGAGAAACTGCGGTCTGAAACCACCGTCGCTCAGGGCCAGATGCAGGGCTCGCTCTATGAAAGCGCCACCCAGGCTGGGGCCACCCCTGCCCTCACCGCTCAGGTCGTCAAGCTGTTCGGCCACAAGCTGGATTTCAGTCGCGACATCCAACCGGGTGACAATTTCCGCATGGTCTTTGACCGCACCCTGACCGAAGCGGGCCGCACCGTCGAGACGGGCGAATTGCTCTATGCCGAGATCGAGGCCAATGGCGGCACCAACCGCTTCTATCGCTTCAAAGAAAACGCTAAGTCCCCGACGCAATATTTCGACGAAAACGGTAAGAATATTCGCGGCTTCCTGCTGCGTACGCCGGTCGATGGTGCCCGCATGACGTCCGGCTTTGGCGTCCGCCGCCATCCGATCTTGGGCTATAACCGCATGCACCAAGGCATAGACTTCGGCGCCGGTACGGGCACCCCCGTGATCGCAGCCGGCGACGGCGTGGTCAAAGAGGTGCGTTGGAACGGCGGCTATGGTCGTTGGGTCAAGATCCAGCA
>CAISGS010000391.1 GCA_903884915.1 uncultured Caulobacteraceae bacterium
CACGCTATCTAAATCACCCTATGCCGAATCTTTTGGTCAGTGGCCCAACCTCAAGATCGTTCTTATCGCCCTCTTCGCGATGATGAGCGCCCAAGGGGCGGTCTGGTATACCAGCTTCTTCTACAGCCAAATCTTCCTCGAAAAGTTCCTCAAGGTCGAACCGGCTACGGTCAATCTGCTGATGATTGCCGCCACGGTGGCCAGTGCACCGCTCTACATCATCTTTGGTTGGCTCTCTGACAAGATTGGCCGCAAGCCCGTAATGCTGGCGGGGATGAGCCTCGCGCTCATTGCCTTCTTCCCCGGCTTTCACATGCTAATGGAGGCGGCCAATCCAGACCTGGCGCGGGCTAGTCGTAATACGCCTGTTGTCGTGGTTGCTGACCCCGCCACCTGTAGCCTGCAGTTCGACCCTGTGGGCAAGGCCGTGTTCGCCACGCCTTGCGACATCGCTAAAAGTGTTCTGGCCAATGCCGGGGTGTCTTACGATTCCGAAGCCGCACCAGTCGGAACCCTCGCCCACGTCAAGGTTGGCCAAACCATCATCAATTCGGCCGATGGTCAGGGCTTGGATAAGGCTGCACTTAAGGCTGTCAAAGCTGACGTCGAGGGGCGCATTCAAGCCGCCCTTAAATCGGCTGGCTATCCTGCCAAGGCCGATCCCGCCAAGGTGAACCTGCCTAAGGTGTTTGCGATCTTGATGGTCTTTGTGGTCGCGGCAACGGCGCTCTTTGGGCCCATCGCCGCCTGCCTCGTCGAGCTTTTCCCCACCCGCATTCGCTATACAGCCATGTCCCTGCCCTATCATATTGGCACAGGCTGGATCGGAGGCTTTTTGCCCTTCACGGCTTTCGCCATCGTGGCCTCAACGGGCAATATCTATTCTGGGCTTTGGTATCCGGTTGTCTTTACCGCCATTAGCGTGATCACGGCGGTGCTGTTCCTGCCCGAAACCAAGGGCCGGCCCCTAGACCTTTAAGATAAGGCGGCGGGCAAGGTTTCAACATCGAGACCTTGCGCCCGCCCGATGGCCTCCTTGCCGATCAAAACCACCTGAAGGCCCTGTGCGAGCAGGTCTTTTAGGGCTTGTATGTCCACATCTGTGGCCATCAGACGTTGGCTATCGCGTCTGGCTAGGATGGCTATGGCTGGATCTGATCCTTGCGCCTCTACCAGCACATCGGCTTCCGACAGGACCCGAGCGGCCCGAAGGCTTAAGAGATCAGCCGGGCCTTCGACCACTATGGCATAAAGCTTTCCCAAAAGAGCCGCGCCTTGAGCCAATTCTGCCCGAAGGGCCTCCTCAGCGCGCTCGCCATCTCCAGCCATCGCCAAATCGGCAACCGGACCATTAACGACCCGGCGCATAAAGGCCCGGCGCTTGACCAGATCGGGCAGAGCCGCGCGGATCTCGCCCTGCATCTGGCGAAGCAGGCCCGCCACCTGCCCAACTCCTGTAGGAATTCGGGCCTCAATATCGGCGCGCAAAAGACTGGCCAACAGGGGGGCAGAGCCGCCCGTGCCGATGGCCGCGACCACCTCACCGCGATCGATCAGGGCGGGCGTGGTGAAGTCACACTGACTTGGTCGGTCGACCACATTGACCGGAACTCCGGCTTGCCGCGCGGCCGCAGCGGCGGTGAAGCAAAAGGCCTCATCGGGATGGGCCACAAAGACCAAAACGGCTTGGCTGTAGGTGCTCGCATCACAGGCCTCTAAACCAGCGACGATCTGCACCGTCGCAGGTGAATTTTCAAACAATCTGGCCTTGGCAAGGGCCCCTTCGCCCTCGCC
>CAISGS010000392.1 GCA_903884915.1 uncultured Caulobacteraceae bacterium
CCCGAGAGGATCTTGCCCTTATCACTTAGGGCAATAGAGACGTTGATCACCCCGTTAAAGGCGGCATGACGTCGCTCTCGCAAGGCATCGCCATTCTCGACCGTCACGACACCGCCATCGACATAAAGACGCCCTGCAGGCACTTCATCGATAATTTCAGCCCGGCCAGGCGCGAGCCGGACCATGTCGCCATTGCGGGGTGCAACCCCTTGCGGGACCTGCAAATCCTTAGCGAAGGCCAGATGTTCCAGCAGGTGACGGCGCTCGCCATGGGTTGGGACCGCGATCTGAGGCCGGGCCCACTGATACATCTGTTTCAACTCATCGCGGCACGGGTGGCCGGACACGTGGATGCCCGGATGATCGCGCTCGGTATAGAGCCGCACGCCTGCGCCCGAGAGCTTGTTCTGCAGGTTCCGGATCGGAATCTCATTGCCCGGAATGACCCGCGACGAGAAGATACAGTGGTCGCCGGGACCAAAGCTGACATGCTGGTGCGTGCCATCGGCGATGCGGAACAGCGCCGCCCTCGCCTCGCCCTGGCTGCCGGTGCACAGATAGAGGATCTTGTCCTCTGGGAAGAAACCGGCCTCCGCATCGGACACAAACGGCGCAATGTCGTTGAACATGCCCACCGACTTGGCCGCAGCCGCCATCCGGTGCATCGAGCGCCCAACCAGACAGACCCTGCGGTCGGCCATCTGAGCAGCCTTAATCACCGTATGCATCCGCGCCACGTTGGACGCAAAGCAGGCTACCGCCACCTTGCCCTTGAGGCCCTTGATCAGGCTGGTCATGGCCACGCGGACCTCGGCCTCAGACCCGGCATGGCCGTCGACAAAGACGTTGGTGCTGTCGCAGACCATGGCCAAAACGCCCTCGTCTCCGAGCGCGGTCAAGGCCTCAATGTCGGTGCTTTCGCCGAGAATAGGATCTGGATCGATCTTCCAGTCACCCGTGTGCAGGATCGTGCCCAACGGTGTGCGGATCGCCAGACCATTGGGTTCAGGGATCGAGTGGGTCAGGGTCACCAAGGTCACTTGGAACGGGCCCAAATCAATCGAGCCACCCATCGGCACTTCGGTAATATCAGCGTCCTTCAGACAGCCCGCATCGCGCATCTTTTCGCGCAGCAAGAAGGCCGTGAAGGGCGTGGCATAGATGGGAGCCCGCAGACGCGGCCAGAGCCAGCCCATAGCGCCGATATGGTCCTCGTGAGCGTGGGTCAGGACAATGGCGATAATGTCGTCGGCATAGTCTTCAATATAGGACGGGTCGGGCAGGATGATCTCCACGCCCGGCGTGGTCTGATCCCCAAAGGTCACCCCAACATCAACCACGATCCACTTGCGCGCATGGGGCGGGCCGTAACCATAGAGGTTGAAGTTCATACCGATTTCGTTCGACCCACCTAACGGCAGGAAGACGAGTTCATCTTCGGATGTCTTTTTCATGCAGCACTTATAGGGGTGTTGCGTCGGTAAATTTCAAGCATGCCGCGGATCGTAAGATCTCCATCAAAAATATCGATAGCATCGGTCGCGCCTTCAAACAGCGAGACGACGCCTCCAGTAGCGACCACCTTCATGGGTTGGCCATATTCTTCCTTGATCCGACTGATCAATCCCTCGATCAGACCGATATAGCCCCAGAACACCCCGGCCTGCATGGCACCGACCGTGTCCTTGCCGATGATCCGGTCTGGACGCTGAATGGCCACGCGCGGCAGCTTGGCTGCGGCAGTATGCAGAGCCTGCATAGACAGGTTGACGCCCGGTGCGATGACCCCGCCCTCAAAGGCACCGTCAACTCCTACCACGTCGAAGGTGGTCGCAGTGCCGGAATCGATGATGATCAACGGGCCGCCATAGCTCATATAGCCGCCGACCGCATTGACCAGTCGGTCCGCTCCGGCCTCTGACGGCTTTTCGATGCGCACCTCAATGCCCAACTCGGCATTGTCGCCAATCACCAAGGGCTCGACCTTGAGATAGCGGCGGCTGAGGTTGCGAAGATTGAAGATCGATTGGGGCACAACACTGGAGATAATGCAGGCCTTGAAGCTGTCCAGCGTCAGACCCTGTAAATGCACCAGTTGCATCAACCAGACCGCATATTCATCAGCGGTGCGCGACGACTCCGTCGACGAGCGCCACTGGGCGGTCCACTCGTTTCCGTCGTGAATGGCAAATAGGGTATTGGTGTTGCCTTGCTCAATGGCCAGCAGCATCAGACCTCTCCGAAGAAGACGTCGCCCGCCGATATTCGGCGCACGCTATTGTCGACGAGACGAAGGCGTAAGGACCCGTCGGGGTCAAGACCTTCTGCTATGCCCTCGACCGTTTCATGACCCAAACGGGCTGTGCAGGCCTGTCCCAAGCCATAGGCGCGAGCCGTCCAAGCCTTGGCAATGGGCGCAAAACCCTCACGGTCCCACAGCGCCATCCAATCGGCCATGCGCACGGACAGGCGTGCTAGCGCCTCGTCTTGGCTCAAGACCTGAGCATCTGCGAAATCAGCTATGGCCGCCGCAGGACGTTCGGCCGCATCGGGCGGGGTTTGCAGATTGATGCCGATCCCGACAGCCAGCCAAAGGGCACCATCCGGGCGAAGGCCGGACTCGACCAAGATACCGCTGATCTTGCGCCCCTGAACCAGCACATCATTGGGCCATTTGAGCTGCGCTAAGGGCTGAGCCATAGCGCTATCGGCCAATTCAGCGACCGCTAGAGCCGCGATGAACGAGATTTGCGCGGCCTCTGCAGGAGGCTTGGCGGTGACGCAAAGCAGGGTGGCGGCCAAATTGCCCGCGCCGGTTTCCCACGCCCTACCCCGCCGACCGCGCCCTGCGGTCTGACGGCGGGCCATGATCCAAAGCGGACCAGCATCCCCTGCCTCAGCCCTCATCC
>CAISGS010000393.1 GCA_903884915.1 uncultured Caulobacteraceae bacterium
AAGGTCTGTTCCACCAATCCAAGTCTTGACCATTGAAGCATGGCTGAGATTGGCCCCGTCCATGCGGGCATTGGCGAGGTCGGCACCGTCTAACCGGCTGTAAACGAACCGTGCGCCTCTAAAATTGCCCTTTTCTAGGTTGGCCCCGAGCAGGGCGCTGTAGCTAAAATCGCTACCCCGTCCGTCGGAATTTTCAAGGTTTACCCCGGTCAGGCTGGTGTGGCTCAGGTCCGCGCCAGCCAAGCGCGCGGAATCAAGGTTGGAACCGATGAGGGTTGCGGCCTCTAGGCTTGCGCCATTGAAGTTGGCATGTTCGAAGTTGCTACCTTTAGTGACGATGCCGGACAGGTTGGCACCGCTGAAATCGGCGCCATCGAAGTTTGATCCGAGGATGTCGGCGCCGCGCAGGTCTGCCTTGCTGAAGTCAGCCTTGGACAGGTCCGATCCCTTAAAGCGCGATCCCCGCAGATCGGCACCGATGAACGAGGCCCCTGAAAATTGCGCGCCGACGAGGCTGGCATTGGTCAGTTGCCGTCCAGCCAGATTGCAGCCTTCGCAAGCGCCGCCAAAGGACCGCAGTCTCGCGATGGCGGTGCCAGTGTCAGCGGCATGTGCCGCCGTCGCTGCGGCAACGAGCAACGTGATCCAGATCGCAAGAGAGGTTGCTGTTCTAATCATCATTCAGGAACCGAACGGGCGCAGGAGATCCGCCGCCACGCCTTTTTGTGGGGGCTAAACCCCCAAGGCGCACCTTAATTCGCGGTAATGGTGATGACTACCGACTGACGCTGCCCTCATCCTGCGCATGGCAGGTCGTGCAGACGAGGCGTCCGCCCTTGCGTGTGGCGGTCAAGTTTCCGCAGGATGGGCAGACATCAGCCTGCGCCATATCATGGGTCTCGATGGCATCAGCCTTGCGGCCGCCAAAGGGCAGGAACACCAGATTGTCCGGCGTCGCGCCGCGCGAATAGCCCTTCGAGATGAATTTAAGCACGGGCAGGGGATCGTCGGATTTCATCTCAAAGGCGGTCTTGCTCAGACCGTCGGTGCCAAAGGCGTCAGGATCGGTATTGGCCAGATCATCACGGCCCAGATAGGACACGGCCAGTTCCCGGAAGATATAGTCCAAGATTGAAGTGGCAGACCGGATGGAGTCATTGCCGGTCACCGCGCCCGCCGGTTCAAAGCGCGTATAGACAAAGGCGTCGACAAACTCTTCGAGCGGCACGCCATGTTGCAGACCAATCGAAATGGCGATGGCGAAATTGTTCATCAAGGAGCGGAAGGCAGCGCCCTCCTTGTGCATGTCGATAAAGATCTCACCGACCTCACCGTCCTCATATTCGCCGGTGTGGAGATAGACCTTGTGGCCTCCGACAGCCGCCTTTTGGATATAGCCTTTGCGGCGGTCCGGCAGCTTACGGCGCACGCGATCGCGTTCGACGATCCGCTCAACAATGCGCTCGCTGATGATCGGTTCAGGTTGCGGCTCTGCGCGGCGTGGAGCTTCTCGGCGAGGGGCCTCGTCTTCAAGATCGGGCAGATTGAGGGTCAGATTGGCGGGGGCGGGCGCACGGCGCAAGGTTACCGCTCTGAGGCCCGCACGCGCCGCTGCCGACTGCAGGCGATTGGCAATGGCTGGGTCATCCCCATAGGCCAGCGGCAAGGGCGTGATAGCGGGGGCGCAGGTGAAGGCCTCGGCCGCGACGGTCATGGCCAGTCGGGCGAGAAGGTCGGGGCCTTCTAGGCCATCGGCTCTGCGGAACACGCCCCAGTGGGGGCTCGACAGTCCCGCCCAGCTATCGAGATCGCCGGTGCCGCAAGCGTGAATTTGGGCCTGCTTGATAACGTCTGGACTAAAGCCAAGATGGGCCAAGGTGTTGAAGTCTGGCGCGCTGAGGTCCTCGGCATCGGCTCCTAGGATATCCTTCAGGAAGCCTTCGCCGATGACGGCAGGCGAGAAGGCGAGGCGGATGTCGCCGGTCAAACGCAGCGTGGCTTCGGCGGCGTCGATCTCGTGGTCTGTCAGTCCCTTGGCCTTGAGCGCGCCGGGATTGATACCCGGTGCATCAGCAAGGTCGCCGTGACCCAGAACATGGACGGCGGCAGAATCGATGTTCAGCTCGAGATGGCGCAGACCTTCAATGGTGGCCTGGGAGAGGGTGCGGATGATGGTGCCATCCTCGGTCTCGGCCACCGTGACGGCGCCGGCCCAGGGTGCGGCGGCCAGGCTGATGCCGCCCAGTCGCAGCTTGATCTCGTCGTCATTGAACAGGGCGAGGGTTTCGGCATTGCGCAGGCCCGTGGCGCGGGCCTTGGTCAAGGCATCGCTCATCAGCGGAACGGCCATCGCGGCCAATTCTTCGCCCTTGGCCAGCAAGGCGCTGGCTTCCAACCTTTGCATGATCGAGGCGAGGCGCGCGTCGCGGTCCTGATCAAATTCGGGGTAGGGGCCTGCAATTGCCGCCATCTCAGCAGAGGCTTGCAGTGAGGCGGCGAAAGCAAGGCTATAGAGGCTGCCAACAGCATTGCGCCCCTCATCAGAGGCATAGGCTATGGCCTGCATGATTAGCAGTTCGGACACGCCTGCCAAGGTCAGGCCGAGCGGGCGCCACCGATAGCGCGATGCTGCAGCGTTCGCGGTCGCGCTATGGCCTGCGGCCCCATCAATCTCGAGCGCGAGGGTCCAAAGCCGCACCGTGGCGGCGAAACCGTCGGCGTCAAACCCGTCGTCGCTCCAGAACCGTGTCGCGTCGATCGCGGCCTTGGGGGCGTGATTAAGGCGGGTGATGGCTTCGGCATCGCGCTGGACAAAGGTGACAACCACTTGGCCGGTTTCCCAGCCCGCGGTTGCGGCTTGGGCAGCCGCCCGGCTTCCCGCCTCGACCTCGTCGCGGATGCCCGTGACGATCAAGGTCTCCAGGGCGAGGGGGACAGGCTCACCCATGCCGCGCCATTCGCGTTCGCCTGATTTGGCTAGGTTTATGGCCGTAAGGATCAGGGCGTCGGATACGCCGCTATTTCGAGCGTCGCGAGCCGCGCGGGCGAGGGCGATATTGTGATGGGGATCAGCGCAATGTCCGGCATCACCATCACAGCGCAAAATCGAATTCATCACCGTTTGCAGTCGACTATTGACCGCCATAAGGGCGTCTTGGGTCGCGGCGTGGCTGCGGACTTTTGAAACGTGGGACCGGATCGTCTCTGGAAACTCAATATCTTCAAGGTCGATGGCGCGCGATTCGGTCAGCGGGCGGTTGCCGTCGCCGACGAGGGGTGACACGCGTGGACCTGAGGCTCTCGCCGCGCCGGGGGCGGCTAAGCCTTCGACCATGCTGCCGAGCAGGCTATCGTGGAAGCTGACGGCATCGACATCGCGGTCAAACAGGCCAAGGGCCCATCCCCAAGCGGCGATGCGGCGGGCATAGCGGGCAGGCCCCTCTTCGAGCGATGCGCTATAGGGGGCGTCCTTGGCGAGGGCCGCTGGCAGATCCCCCTCTGGAAAGTCGCTGGGCAGGCTCTGGGCCCAGTCCAACCACGACTCGAGCCGGACCGAAGTCCAGTCGCGCGGCGCGCTGACCGCGACCACATCGTCGGTCCGATCGATCCATCGTGTCTCGAGGGTCCCGCCGCTGAGCTGCGGCGCTGTGTACCGATAGTCAAAGCGCATAGCCGCCTCCCAAATCTAATCGCAAGGCTAGGGCCGAAAGCCTGTGTTCGCAATAGATGTAGTAAGAAACGTCCAGCCTATCCACAAGATGTTGTTGTATTCTGGCTCGGCGACATTTCTCGCCGATTGTTGCGCTAAGCTGGACGCGGCGCGGACGGCCACCTATAGTCCGGCTAGCCCATCCGTCGGATTGGCAGAGTCGCAAACCTTGTAATTAATGGTCTGTTCAAAGTGCTGAAAGCCATCTTCACCTGGTGGAACGGAGCCACGATTGGCGCGCGTTTCACGATCGGACGTCGCGGGATCTTTATTGGTCAGGATGCAACGGGAAACCGTTATTTCGAAGCCAAGGATAACAGCGACAGCTATGACGGCCGCAAGCGCCGTTGGGTGATCTATAATGGCTATGCAGAGGCCTCAAAGGTTCCGCCCGACTGGCATGGTTGGCTGCACTACACCTTTGATGATCATCCCATCAATGATCCACTAAAGCGGCAGTCGTGGGAAAAGGATCACAAACCCAATCTGTCGGGCACCATTCACGCTTGGCGGCCTAAGGGCGCTATCGGCAAGGGCGGTCAGCGCCCCGAGGCGACCGGCGACTACCAGGCTTGGAAGCCGGACTAGGTCTGGTGCGCGCACGCTGGTTATTGGCCTTTGGCCTGA
>CAISGS010000394.1 GCA_903884915.1 uncultured Caulobacteraceae bacterium
CCCAAACAGACATGCTGACCAAAGCCAAAGCCCAGATGTTTGCCGCTAAGGCCCGTCTTCTTGGCGGTGCGAGACACATCAAACTGGTCGGGATTATCGAACACGGTCTCGTCACGATTGGCCGAGGGGTACCACATGACCACCTTCTCGCCCTTCTTGATCAGCTTGCCGCCGACCTCGACATCGCAGGTTGCGGTGCGGCGCATATGCATGACCGGGCTAATATAGCGCACGATCTCTTGGGCGGCGTGGGGCAGGAGGCTGGGGTCCGCGATCAGGGCAGCGCGCTGATCGGGGTTCTGGTCCAGTGCGATTAGGCCGCCGGTAATGGAGTTGCGCGTGGTCTCGTTCCCGGCCACGACCAGCAGGATGAAGGTGGCCAGATAGCGCGGGATGGGAAACTCGGTCCCCTCCTTGGCCGAGCGGACCAGCATAGAGATCAGATCATCGCCCATGGCTGCTTCGCGCGCCTGCCAAAGGCCCAGCGAATAGAGCGCCATCTCTTGGATACAGGCATTGATATAGTCTTGGCTGGAGCGGCATTCGGGATCGTCTTCCCCGACCACGGCATTGGACCATTCAAACAGCTTATCGCCATCGGCCTCGCTGACCCCGAACAGTTCGGCCAGGGTCTGGATGGCATAGGGGGCGGAGAAGCCGGCGACGAAGTCGATGGGCCCGCCCTCGGCCGCCCGCTTGGCAATCATGGCGTCGATCAGCACATTGGCTCTGGCGCGAATGCCGGCCTCCATGTCGCGAAGGCGCGGCGGGGTAAAACCGCCCATGATCATGCGCCGGTAATCGACATGGTGCGGGGGGTCCATCGAGATCATCGAGGCCTCAACGCTAGCGTCAGCAATATCATTCTCGTTGGCGATGCGATGGCCGCCATTTTCGCGGGCGGAGGAAAAGGTCTCTGGATCGGTCGAGGCGCGGACAATGTCCTCGTGGCGCGTCAGGGACCAAAAGCCCGCGCCGTCCTCTTCGGGGTTCCAGTGGACCGGGTCATTGACCCGCAGCCAAGCGAACAGATCATGCGGCACGGCCTGCACATAGAGGTCTGGATTTTTCAGATCGATCTCTTTTGGGGCTTGCGTCGCTGCGGCGGCCATGTCGTCTCTCCCATTGGTCTATATTTTGAGGCAAGATAACCCCTTATGAGCCTCGTCCGCTATCCCATTGCGGCCTCTGCTGAAGCTGCTCTGTCTTCGCCGCTCGGTCATGCCGAACGCGAGAGCGAGGCGGCGCGTCTGGTGGGCAAGGCGGTGGCCTTTGTCAGTCAGGATATAGGGCCTGAGTTTGATAGCCGAGACGCGGCGCTCGAGGCTTGGCGCGAGCACCCGACCGACCTGCCTTTCGAAGATCTGTGGCGCAAGGTGCGTGAGACGGTTGCCCCCGTGTCGGGCCGTATGCCCGGCCCCAAGCAGTTAACACCAACCTTTGAAGCGGGTAAGCGCTGGCCCGCGCCGCCGCCCAAGCCCAAGACCGTATGGCGCCTGAACATCACCTTCTGGCAGCCGATTGCGGCCCAAGTTGAGGCTCCGGCAGAGCATACCGGCCCTCAGGCGCGCAAGCTGCGGCGTGATCCGGAGGCGGAACAGTTGGACGGCGCCAGCCTTCGGGCCTTGGCACAGCAACCTTTGCGCCCGCAAAGGCTACAAAAGGGGCTCGATATTGGCCTGTTCGAGGTCCGCGCGCCGGAAGATCCGACCCGGCTGATTGCCGACGAATAGGGACGCCGAACCGATAGACGCAAGGTCCGGTCAGGGGTACATCTGGGTCATGGCAATTGGTGTTTTTGATTCAGGGGTGGGCGGTCTTTCGGTCCACCGGGCGCTTGTGGACGAGCTTCCACAGGCTGATTTCCTCTATCTGGCCGATCAGGCGAACGCCCCCTATGGCGGCAAGGGCGGCGAGGAGATTGTCGATCTGACGCGAGCGGGCTGTATCCGCCTGTTCGATCAGGGCGCGTCCCTCGTCATCTTGGCCTGTAATACGGCCTCCGCCATCGCCCTTCGCCGCTTGCAACAGACCTGGCTGCCGACCTATCGCCAGAGCCTTGGCCGGGCGGTCAATGTGCTGGGCATCATCGTGCCGACCATCGAGGCGGCGACGGGCCTGCCTTGGGAGCATGAGGCCGAGCGGCGTGGCGATAAGGTCGAGCGGCTGGATGTTCTGGGCGTTTTCTCCACCCCCGGCACCGCCCGCAGCCGGGTCTATGAGATCGAGATCGACAAGCGCCGTCAGGATGTGGCGGTCTTTTCCGAGCCCTGTCCCGACCTTGCCGGGATGATCGAGGCCAATGCCGCGCCGCAGGACCTGTTGGCCAAGATCACGGCCCATGTCTTGGCTTTGAGCCAACGGATTGGCCGTGCGCCGGATCGGGCGATCTTGGGCTGTACCCATTATGAGTTGGTCGCGGACCTGTTTCGCCAAGCCTTGCCGCCGGGCACGCCTCTGATCCATCAGCCGGTCGCGACGGCCGAGGCGGTGGTGCGCTATCTGGCTCAGCATCCCGAATATGATCCGGGCAAGAGCGGCCTTCGCCGGTTCCTGACCACGGGCGAGCCCGGCGCGCAAAATGATCTGGTTAAGGCCTTTTGGGGCGCGCCCCTTAGCTTTGACGCGGCCTAACCAAGATCAGGCAAAGGATAAGGGCGGGCAGGCCGATGGCTCCGGCCCCGATGAAGAACAGGCCATAGGCCCCCATCAGTCCATGGGTGACCTGCAGGCTCTCGACCAAGGCCCCCGAAAAGCCCTTCAAGAACTTACCCACCCAGGCATAGGTCGAGGTCAGGAGCGCATATTGGGTGGCCGTATAACCCAGACTGGTTAGGCCCGACATGTAGGTGACCAGCGCCACACCGGCGAAACTCATGGCAAAACTGTCGAAGGCCATGATGCTGCTAAAGAGGGTCAGGTCTGCGCCCCGATAGGCCAAGAGGGCGAAGCTGGCGACGGCCAAGGGCTGCAAAATGGCCCCGGCGATCAGGGTCTTGACCTGTCCAAAGCGCAGGGCAAAGAGGCCGCCGACGGCAATGCCCGCGATCGAAGCCATCAGGCCCGCCGAACCGCGGACTGCACCCACCATGTCCTTCGTAAAGCCCAGATCGTGGTAAAAGGGATTGGCCATTGGCCCCATGATGAAATCTGGCAGGCGATAGAGGCTGATCATGGCCAACATCAAAAAGGCCATGACCCCGTGGGTTTTGAAAAAGGCCACGAACGGTCCGACAATGGCTTGGCGCATGCCGCCGAGGGTCCAGAGCGGTAGGGCGGCGGCGTCGCGATCTTGGGTCTCTTGGTCGCGGCGCGGTTCGCTGGCCTTGAGGCTGGCGATCAGGCCGATGGTCATGGCCCCGGCAGCAAGGCCATAGGACAGGTTCCAGCCCAGATGTTGCGCCGAGACAAGGATCAGGGCGTCGGTGCATAGAAGGGCGGCGCGGTAGCCCAGCTGGAGGGCCGAGGACAGGAGCGCGATCTCTTCGCCATCATCGGCCGCCTCGATCCGCCAAGCATCGACGACAATGTCTTGGGTTGAGGAGGCAAAGGCGAGAACGAGGGCAAAGACCCCGAGCATAGTCAGTCCGCCCTTAGGGCCGATCATGGCCATGGCGATGAGGGCAAGACCGATCAGGATTTGGCTTATCACCATCCAGCCGCGCCGCCGCCCGAGCCTGCCCAGAAGGGGGGCGTCCAGCCGGTCAATGAAGGGGGCCCAAAGATATTTCAGCGAATAGGCCATGCCGACCCAGGACAGGAACCCGATGGCCTTCAGACTGGTGCCCTCATCGCGCAGCCAATAGCCTAGCGTATTGCCGCTGAGTAGGAACGGCAGGCCCGAGGAAAAGCCCAGCATCAGCATGACCAGCACCTTGGGCTGGCGCAGGGACGCTAAGACGTGTTTAGCACCGGTATTGGTAGCTTTGGGGGTCTTGGTGGCTTCAGTCATGGTGCGTGGTCCCGCCCGTCGGGGAACGCCCCCAAATCACGAGATCAGATTGGCCTGAGCCGAGCCTAAGGTCCAGTGCGGCTTGGCGCCGGTGTCACGCTGCAGCCAGTGCCACAGGGCGCGGCGAAGGGCGATCCGCTCCAGCGGCTTGGACAGGAAATCATCCATGCCCGCGTTCAGGCAGGCGGCGCGGCTGTCTTCATCCTGATGGGCGGTCAGGGCCAAGATCGGCGTCGTGATCCCCCGCGCGCGCAGGGCGGCGGTCAGGGAGGGGCCATCCATCTGGGGCAGGCCCATATCCATAAAGATTAGGTCATAGGTACCGGCCAGGGTCTTGGACAGGACCTCGTCAGCGCTCGAGACGCAGTCGACGCGGCAACCTTCTTGGGTCAGCAGGGCGCGGGCGAGCAGGGCGGCAATGGCATTGTCCTCGACCACCAAGACCCGTGCACCGCGATTGGAGGTGGGCGGGGAATGGGCCGTCCCTTGGGATAGGGCGTTTCCGGCCTGTTGTTCTCTATCGAACCGGGCCTCGAACCACAGATCGCTGAGACCCACATGGCCTTCACTCAGACCAAGGCGGCCACCATGCAGATGGGCCAGGGTCTGGAGCTTGGCGAGGGTGAGGCGCTCTTGGTCGCCGATCATAGGCTGATGGGACGCCTCTAGGCTGGCCAGCGTCGGCTTCACCGAGAACCGCAGGCCGATCTGAGCGGTTGCGACGGAGGATGGCCCCAGCGGCTCGACCGATAGGGTCAGGCTGCCCGATTTCAGGGTCGCTAAGGCCCGCTGGACCAGGGCCAGCAGGATCTGGCCCAGACGCTGTTCATCGGCCATAATCTTGGCCGGATGGGCCGCGTCGAGTCCCTGCTCAGTCCAATGGATATTGAGGCCCCGGGTCAGGGCCTTGGGCCGAAGCTGTTCGCAGACCGATTGCAGCAAGGGCGCAAGGGCGATCGGTTGCCGGTTTAGGGCCACTATACCCGCATTGAGCTTAGCCAGATCGATCATCTCATTGACCAGCCCATGGAGCTGGTCGCCCGATTGACGCAGGGCCGAAAGGTAGCGTTGCTGCTGGGGCGACAGGTCGGTTTGGGCCAACAGGTCGGCCATGCCCAAGACGCCGCTCAGCGGCGTGCGCAGGGCGTGGCTCATGGTCGCCAGCACATGGCTGGTGTCGGCCGTGCCTTGAACGGCGGGCCAAGACGGTGATTTTGGGTCCTGTTGCACGCCTTGCTTTAGCCCGCTCAGCCTTAACGCTGAGTCAAAAGCTAAGCTTACCCATTGGTTAATCTTGAGGGAGTCGCCGCTGGTTGCGCCAAGGCTTGGCCGGGGTCGCCGGGGCTGCGGCGATAGATCAGGGCTTCGGCAATATGAAGGCGGCGCACCGGTTCGCTACCATCGAGATCGGCGATGGTGCGGGCGAGGCGCAGGGTCCGGGTCCAGCCCCGTGCGGTCACGCCCCCGGCCTCTGCGGCGCGGGTGAGAAGCTGACGACCAGGCTCATCGAGGGCGGCGATCTGTTCGAGCATCCGGCCCTGAGCCTGGGCATTGAGGCAAAGGTCGGGGCGTTCCCCCATCGCGGAACCTGTCTCCTCCTTGGCGAAGAAGGCTTGAGCTCGGTCCTGTTGAATCTGGCGGGCGCGGCTGACCCGTGCGGCGGCTTCAGCGGAGCCTTCTGCGGGCGGCGGCAAGGCCATGTCGGCGGGGGTGACAGGCGGCATCTCGATCTGAAGATCAATGCGGTCCATCAGGGGGCCAGAGACCCGTCCCTGATAGTCTTTCTGGCACTTGGGCGCGCGTCCGCAGGCCCCGCGCCCGACCCCGCCATGACCACAGCGGCAGGGGTTCATGGCCGCGATCAGCTGAACGCGGGCCGGATAGCGGATATGGGCATTGGCTCTGGCGACCATCACCTCTCCGGTCTCCAGCGGTTGGCGCAGACTGTCGAGGGCCTGAACACTAAATTCCGGCAATTCGTCAAGGAACAGGACGCCATTATGGGCCAGCGACACCTCACCGGGCTTGGCCTTGATCCCTCCCCCCGTCAGGGCCGCCATTGAGGCGGAATGGTGCGGTGCCCGAAAGGGTCTGGCACGGGTTAGCCCGCCCTTGGCGATCAGCCCGGCAACCGAATGGACCATCGAGGTCTCGAGGAGCTCGACCGGCGACAGGGGCGGCAAGAGGCCGGGCAGCCGCTGGGCCAACATCGACTTGCCAGAGCCCGGCGGTCCAACGAAGCACAGATTGTGGCCCCCCGCTGCCGCGATCTCGAGGGCCCGCTTGCCGCCCTCTTGGCCCTTGACGTCACGCAGGTCGGGAATGCCGGGGCCGTCCAGCATGGGTCCGGGAACCGGCGGGCTTAGGACCTGAACCCCCTTAAAATGGTTGATCAGGGCAATGAGCGAGCGGGGCGCAAGGATCGGCACATCCCCGGCCCAAGCCGCCTCTGGACCGGATGATTCTGGACAGATCAGGCCAAGGCCCATCCCGTTGGCGGCAACGGCGGCAGGCAAGGCTCCGACCACGGGTGCGATCTGACCATCAAGGCCCAGCTCGCCAATGATGGCCCATCCATTGAGACTATCGGCTGGGATAACGCCCATCGCCGCCATGACGGCCAGCGCGATGGGCAGATCGTAGTGGCTGCCCTCCTTGGGCAGGTCGGCGGGCGCCAGATTGACCACCAGCCTGCGGGCGGGCAGGGCAAGGCCCAGTCCTGCGAAGGCGGCCCGCACCCGCTCACGGCTTTCACCGACCGCCTTGTCGCCAAGTCCAACCAGAACAAAGCAGACCTGACCGCCGGTCAACTGGACTTCGACATCGACGCGGCGGGCCTCAACCCCTTCAAACGCGACTGTGACAACCTTTGCGACCATGACCTCTTGCCCCCGACTTATCCACAAGGGCACCATGGATTCAGGATCAGATCAAGAACAAAGACGGAACTGAAGTAGAATATAGTCAATACTATTGATGTTTTTGTCGGCTAGGATGGTGAATTGTAGGTTAAGATCGAAGAGTTTCAATCCGATCCCAGAGTATTGAAGAGGCGTCAGCACCACCAAATCGTTTCAACTGTTGGGCTCCGGTTGGCGAGGTGACATTGATCTCAGTTAAGTAGTTTCCGATCACATCAATACCGA
>CAISGS010000395.1 GCA_903884915.1 uncultured Caulobacteraceae bacterium
CACATAGGCCGTCGCGCCGATCGCACGATCGCCCAAGGCCGCTAGGGCCTGTTCTTCGGCATGGGGCCGCCCACCCGGGGCTGTCGCCGCCTCGGCCAGGATCTCCCCATCCTTGGCAATGACGCAGCCGACTGAAGGGTTAGGCCAGGTCGTGCCAAGATTGGCCATCGCGATTGCAATGGCCCGGCGCATCAGCAGGATGTCGCCGGTGCTGAACATCGGGCTAGGCGCGCTTTGGCAGGGGCTGGGCGCGGGCCTCATCGAGATAGCGCGCAGACACCGGCTTGAGGTCCGCATCCAGATCGATCAGCAAGGGATTGCCGGTTGGGATCTCGACCTCGGTGATCTCGCCATCAGGCACGGCGAACAGATGCTTGACGATGGCCCGAAGGCTATTGCCATGGGCGGCCACCAGAACCGTTTTGTCGGCCTTAAGCTGCGGTGCGATATCGGACTGCCAGTAGGGCAAAACCCGGTCCAGCGTCGTCTTCAGACTTTCGGTGTCGGGAATGGCGATCCCGGCATATCGTCTGTCCTTGCTAAAATCATAGGTCCCGCCGGGAGCCAAGGGCGGCGGCGGCACATCATAGGACCGGCGCCAAACCAAGACCTGGGCCTCACCATGCACTTGCGCCGTCTCGGCCTTATTCAAACCGGTCAGCCCACCATAGTGGCGCTCGTTCAAGCGCCAGTCCTTGGTCAGGGGTACCCAAGCCTGACCCGCCGCCTCGAGGGCCAAACAGGCCGTGCGGATCGCGCGGGTTTGAACTGAGGTGTAGGCCTGATCAAAGGCGACCCCTGCGGCGGCCAAGAGATCACCAGAGCGGCGCGCTTGGGCCTCGCCCTCAGAGGTCAAGTCGACATCGACCCATCCGGTGAAACGATTCTCCAGATTCCACTGGCTTTGGCCGTGACGAACGAGGGCGAGGGTGGGCATGGGACGAGACCGTTCCTGTGACAAGTCCTTGCTGGCTATGGCTCAGAGCGCCCGGCGTCAAGCCGCCGATTGAAGCATGGCCGAGGCTGTTGGCTCAAATCACGCAGGCCTGTTATAGAAAGCCCATGTCTGATCGTCTCTTTTTCATCAGTCTGGGCTTAGCGGCCGCGGCACTGATCGCTTTTTCCCTTGTTTGGCCTCAGGGCCTTGGGGACCGTTCGCCTGCGCCCTTTGGTCAGCCTCCTGCCCAGCGGACGCCCGCCATGCAGGCGGCGATGAAGCGCGAGCGCGATCACGCCAACCAGCAGATGCAGGCCAGCGAGGCGGCCAAGGCTAAGGCCGTCAAGGCGGCACCAACGGAACAGCCCAAATGACCGCCTTTGATGCCATCGCCGTCGGACGGCGCGTGCTTGCCAGCGAAGCCCAGGCCCTAGGCCTCATGGCCGATGGGTTGGGCGAGGCCTTTGTCGCCGCCGTCGAGACCATCTTTACCGCCAAGGGCCGCGTGGTCCTCACCGGCGTGGGCAAGTCCGGCCATGTCGGGCGCAAGATCGCCGCGACGCTGGCGTCGACCGGTACACCGTCCATGTTCGTCCACGCCAACGAGGCCAGCCATGGCGATCTGGGCATGATCGGCGTCGATGATGTGGTTCTGGCCCTGTCAAAATCGGGCGAGGTCAAGGAACTGACCGACGTCATTAACTATGCCAAGCGTTTTGGCGTGCCGCTATTGGCCATGACCGCCTCGGCAGGTAGCGCCTTGGGCAAGGCCGCTGATATTCTGTTGCTCCTGCCCGATGCGCCCGAAGCCACCGACGGGGTCAATGCGCCGACCACCTCGACCACCTTGCAGATCGCGCTTGGCGATGCGCTGGCAGTGGCGGTGCTCGAACGCCGAGGCTTCACCGCCGATGATTTCCGCATCTATCATCCGGGCGGGAAGCTCGGCGCAATGCTGCGCACGGTCGCCGATATCATGCATGGCGCGGCGGACCTGCCTCTGGTCGCGCCCGCAACAACCATGTCCCAAGCCCTTCTGGTCATGACGGAAAAGCGCTTTGGCTGCGTCGGGGTGCAAGATCAGACCGGACAGCTGAGCGGATTGATCACCGATGGTGACCTTCGCCGCCATATGGACGGCCTGCTTGGCCTGACCGCTGGTCAGGTCATGACCGCCAAGCCCCGGACCGTCGGACCAGACATGCTCGCCGCCGAGGCCCTGCGCCTCATGAACGAGTGGCGCATTACGGTCCTGTTCGTGGTTCAGGACGGCAAGCCCGTCGGCATCTTGCACATCCATGATCTGCTGCGCGCGGGCGTGGTTTAGGGGGCGTCCCCCTCACCCAACCCTCTCCCCCAAGGGGGCGAGGGCTAAGAAAGAAAAAGCCCTCTCCCTGTGGGAGAAGGTTGGGTGAGGGCCTTGTTTCGCCTAAGCGACCGCCGCGGCCTTAACCGCAGCAACGATACTCTCCACCACCTTGGACACCAGCCTGTCGTCATCGCCTTCGGCCATAACGCGGATCAACGGCTCTGTACCGGAGGCGCGGACCAGAACGCGGCCGTTCTTGCCAAGCTGGGCTTCACCGTCAGCAATGGCCTCCTTGACCAAGGCGCTTTCCAGCGGCTTTCCAGCCGAAAAACGAACATTCTTCAACCGTTGCGGTACCGGCTCGAACTGGCGGGCAAGGCTGCTCATGGGCTGCTGGGCCGAGACCAGCACCGCCAGCACCTGTAGGGCGGCGATCATGCCATCGCCCGTGGTCGAGAAGTCAGACAGGATGACGTGGCCAGACTGCTCACCACCGAGATTAAAGCCGCCGTCACGCATGCGGGCCATGACGCTGCGGTCCCCCACCGGCGTACGCTCAAGCTTAAGGCCGCGCGCATCCATGAACCGCTCAAGGCCCAGATTTGACATGACCGTCGCAACGACGCCGCCACCCTTGAGCCGATCTTCCGACGCCCAAGCGCCCGCAATAATGGCCATGATCTGATCGCCATCGACCACATTGCCGTGCTCATCACAGATCACCAGCCGGTCCGCATCGCCGTCGAGCGCAATGCCAATATCGGCCCGGTAGTCCCGCACCGCCTTGGCCATGGCTTCAGGATGGGTCGAGCCGCAATCGGCATTGACGTTCATGCCATCGGGCGAAACACCGACCGAAATCACCTCTGCGCCCAACTCATAGAGGGCCGTCGGGGCGACCTTATAGGCCGCACCATTGGCGCAATCGATCACCACCCTCATGCCCGAAAGGCTGAGGTTCCGGGGAAAGGTCGCCTTGACGATTTCGACATAACGGGCCTGAGCATCGTCAATGCGCCTGACTCGGCCAAGACCGCGCGGCGCGGCAAGGCCCTCTTGCAGGCCCTCATCCATCAGGGCCTCGATCTGAAGTTCATGCGCGTCCGAAAGCTTGTAGCCGTCGGGGCCAAACAGCTTTATGCCATTGTCGGCAAAGTCATTGTGCGAGGCCGAGATCATCACGCCAATATCGGCGCGCATGGAGCGGGTCATCATGGCCACAGCAGGCGTCGGCAGCGGCCCAAACAGGCGCACATCCATACCCACGCTGGTAAAGCCAGCCACCAAGGCCGGTTCGATCATATAGCCCGACAGGCGCGTATCCTTACCGATCACCACCAGGTGACGCCGGTCCCCGCCGCGCTGGAACAGCTTGCCCGCCGCAAGGCCAACCCGCAGGGCGACTTCGGCGGTCATGGGATGGCGGTTGGCTTCACCGCGAATGCCGTCAGTTCCAAAATAGGCGCGCTTGGTCATGGAGACGAAAAATCCGAGAAATGATCAGAAATGAGGATTTACCCGCCAAACCCTCAACGAGTGCTAAATCCGCAGCGGCCCACCGGGGCTGATCCATTGTAACCTATAATCATGTCCAAGGTAAATTTAGCGCGAAGTGATTCGCAGCGCCTCGGACCGGAGCGGCAGACCTAAGATGTGCGGAATCATTGGCATTGTCGGTAAGCAGCCCGTCACCGAACGGCTGATGGATAGCCTCAAGCGCCTCGAATATCGCGGCTATGACTCTGCCGG
>CAISGS010000396.1 GCA_903884915.1 uncultured Caulobacteraceae bacterium
ACAAGAAGGTTTCGAGCCGGATGAACCGGCGCTCGACCTTACGGCCTCGTCCCGTCGTCGAGGGCAGTTCCCAGAACCGCGCCACCTGACTGGGCATGGGAAGCAGCGCATAGAGGGGCTTACCATCTGACCGGCGCTTGAGCTTCAAGGCCGAGGCAAAACCAAGATTGGGCAGGAACGGGAACGGGTGTGCCGGATCGATGGCCAGTGGGGTTAGGACCGCGAAAAGCTGGCTGGTAAAGACCGGACGCAGCCAATCCATATCGGCGGGCGTCACATCCTTGGCCTCAAGGACGCGCAGCCCTTCGGCCGCCATCTTGGCCCGCAGGTCCAGCCAGATACGCTGCTGGCTGGCCATCAGTTCCGCCGCCGCCGTATTGACGCGGGACAGTTGCTGGCGCGGCGTTAGCCCATCTTGGCTAATGACCCGGATGCCTTCGCTGACCTGACCCTTAAGACCAGCGACGCGAACCATATAGAACTCATCGAGATTATTGGCCGAGATCGACAGGAAGCGCAGTCGCTCGAGCAGGGGGTGGCGCGGATTTTCAGCCTCTTCGATAACCCGTTGATTGAAGCTCAGCCACGAGATCTCGCGGTTAAAGAACCGCTCCGGAGAGGCCAACAGATCTTCGTTCAAGGACACATCTTGGCGCACCGTCATGGTGGGCGGCAAGGGTGCAGCCGGGTGAGACGTGTCTGCAGCGTCAGCTTTTATCTGTTCGGACATGGTCGCCTAAATCCGAGTTCGGCGGCGAAGATCACCGACGACAGGTTTCGCTATTGGTTCTGAACGAGCGGGGCCAAGGCGGCAAGCCTTCAAGCGAACAGGTCGAGCGTATCGCTGCTATTTTCAAGAAACTGTCGCGCAAGGGCGCGTGAAATGGGGCGTTGTGCCGCATCTGAGGCCTCATCGAGCCGCGCAACGATCTCTTGAGCCTTGGGTACTGAGCGCTCAATGCGCCGCAGGAGGTAGGGCAGGAGGTCGTCTGTCGGGCGGATATTGCGCTCACGGAAGAATTTTCGGATCACCTCTGCGAGCACGGCGTCGTCTGGTTCTTCGATCTCGACGACAGGCAGGGCATTTAGACGCGACCGCAGGTCTGGCAGATTTGTAGGCCAGTTGGACGGGAGGGTCCGGTCTGTGATCAACAGCCCGCCGCCGGTATTGGCCGCCATATTGATCAGGTGAAACAGGGTCTCATCGGGAACCTGATCAACATCGTCCTCGATCAGGACGGGCTTGCCCAGCAGCAGTTGTAGATTATCGGCTTGGAGCGGTTGCCAGCGTACTGCCCCGACCCGATCTTGCCAAATCTTAGCCAGATGGCTCTTGCCGCAACCTTCCGGTCCGACCAAGGTCAAGACGCCGCCATGCCAATTGGGCCAGCAATTAACCTGACGCACGGCCTCGGCGTTGGAGGACGACTCAACAAAGTCCTCAGCGCTGAAACGAATTGATCGATTAAGATCGAGGCGAAGTTGCAGGCCCAAGTTCCTGTCCAATTTAAAAATTCCGACGCTCTCACTAGCCTAAAAGTGCGGAAAGATCGATTGGGTCAGGCCTGAAAGGGGCTATGGCTAGGGGATAGCGGGCCTATGGTTGGGGATAAGCCTTGGACAATCGGCTCCATTGGCCTTTGCCTAGCCGGGGCCTGCTGCTGTAAACCTTGACAAAAGGCGGGGACAATGCGCCCTTCGCCCCCTATTTCGCCGGTCGAAAAAAGAAGAATCCATGCACGCCTATCGCTCACACACTTGCGGCGCCCTGCGCCTTTCCGATGCCGGTCAAACGGTACGCCTATCGGGCTGGATCCATCGCAAGCGCGACCATGGCGGATTGATGTTCATCGACCTGCGCGACCACTATGGTCTGACGCAGTTGGTGCTCAGCCCGGAGACCCCCGGTTTTGCCCATATTGAGCGTCTGCGCGCCGAGAGCGTCATTCGGGTGGATGGCACAGTTCTGGCCCGGTCTGCCGAGACCGTGAATTCTGGACTGCCTACGGGCGAAGTTGAAATCCGCGTTGCGGGCGTCGAGGTCCTGTCCGAAGCGGCCGAACTGCCCGTGCCGGTCTTTGGTGAGCCGGACTATCCCGAAGAATTGCGCCTCAAGCACCGCTATCTCGACCTGCGCCGCGAGACGCTGCATCGCAATATTGTCCTGCGCTCGAACGTCATTGATTCAGTGCGCAAGCGCATGGTCGGGCAGGGGTTCACCGAATTCCAGACCCCGATCTTGACCGCCTCGAGCCCAGAAGGCGCGCGCGACTTCCTCGTGCCCTCGCGTCTGCATCCGGGCAAGTTCTATGCCCTGCCTCAGGCCCCGCAGCAGTTTAAGCAGCTATTGATGGTGGCGGGTTTTGATCGCTACTTCCAGATTGCCCCTTGCTTCCGCGACGAAGACGCGCGTGCTGACCGCTCGCCCGGTGAGTTCTATCAACTCGATGTGGAGATGAGCTTCGTCACCCAAGAGGACGTGTTCGCCGCCATTGAGCCGGTGCTGCACGGCGTGTTTGAAGAGTTCGCCAACGGCAAGTCGGTGACGCCCTATCCGTTCCCGCGCATCGCCTATCGCGACTCCGTCCGCCTCTATGGCTCGGACAAGCCCGACCTGCGCAACCCGATCCAGATGGCCGATGTGTCAGAGCCCTTCCGGGGTTCGGGCTTTAAGGTCTTTGCCGGAATGCTGGAAAATCCAAAATCAGCGATCTGGGCCATTCCTGCGCCGGGCGGTGGTAGCCGCGCCTTCTGTGACCGCATGAATGATTGGGCCAAGGGCGAGGGGCAACCCGGACTTGGCTATATCTTCTGGCGTGAAGGTGAAGAGGGCGCTGCCGGTCCAATCGCTAAGAATATCGGCCCCGAGCGGACCGAAGCCATTCGCGAGCAACTGGGCCTGAAGGTCGGCGACGCGGCATTCTTTGTCGGCGGGGATCCAGACGCCTTCTACAAGTTCGCGGGCGCGGCGCGGAACAAGGTCGGTTTCGATCTGGGTCTGGTCGACGAGAACCAGTTCAAGTTCTGCTGGATTGTCGATTTCCCCATGTATGAATGGAGCGACGAAGAGAAGAAGGTCGACTTCTCGCACAATCCATTCTCTATGCCGCAGGGTGAGCTTGAAGCCCTAAATACCATGAATCCTTTGGATATTTTGGCCTATCAGTATGACATCGTTTGTAACGGTATCGAGCTCTGTTCCGGCGCAATCCGTAACCATCGCCCCGATGTTATGCTCAAGGCCTTTGAGATCGCGGGCTATGGTCCCGATGTCGTGGAAAACGAGTTCGGCGGCATGCTGAACGCCTTCCGCTATGGCGCACCGCCGCATGGTGGCTTGGCTCCTGGCATCGACCGGATTGTGATGCTTTTGGCCAATGTGCAGAATCTGCGTGAGGTCATTGCCTTCCCGCTCAATCAGCAGGGCATGGACCTGATGATGAATGCGCCGTCAGAAGTGCGCGAGAAGCAGTTGAAAGAACTGCATATTCGTATCGCGCCGCCGATTAAGGTCTAGCGAATCCACTGCCGAGGGCAGATGTGGGGTTTTAAGGCCGGAGGTAGCCGGGTCTGAGCATTGGCACAGGCTCGGCCAACTTGGTCCTGGGTCAGACCGATG
>CAISGS010000397.1 GCA_903884915.1 uncultured Caulobacteraceae bacterium
CGCGGGGAACGCGGGTGTGTGGGAGGAAAACAAACAAGGCCCTCACCCAACCCTCTCCCACAGGGAGAGGGCTAAGAAGGAATAGGCCCTCGCCCCCTTGGGGGAGAGGGTTGGGTGAGGGGGTCATCCACTCCCCAATCATCCCAACTCATAATCTGATCGCGGCAGACCTTGCATGGGCTGGCAAACCTTCGGCTTCTGCCAGCGCCACGGTGGCCCCGGCCAGCTTGGCGAAGGCCTCGGCATCGCACTGAATCAGCGAGGTGCGCTTTAGGAAGTCATAGATTGATAGGCCCGAACTGAACCTAGCCGCGCGGCTGGTCGGCAGGACGTGGTTGGAGCCCGCAACATAGTCGCCAATGGCTTCGGGCGCGTGGCGTCCCAAAAAGATCGCCCCGGCATGGCGGACCCGGTCGGACAGGCGCTCTGGCTGCTCAACCGCGAACTCGACATGTTCAGGCGCGATCAGATCGACCAGCGGCGGGCTATCCTCCAGAGGACAGATCACCACCGCCCCGTGATTGCGCCAAGAGGCCGCTGCATCCTCGCCTGTCGCCAAGGTCTTGAGTTGGGCCTGAATGGCAGCGCAGACCGCGTCGGCAAAGGCCGCATCATCCGTGATCAGGATCGATTGCGCGGCAGGATCATGCTCGGCTTGCGACAGAAGGTCGGCGGCGATCCAGTCGGGATTATTGGCCCTGTCCGCCACCACGACAATCTCAGACGGACCGGCCAGCGCATCAATGCCCACCACACCGTAAAGCCTGCGCTTGGCCGCTGTGACAAAGGCATTACCCGGACCAACAATCTTATCGACCGCCGCAATCGGCCCCGCGCCATAGGCCAAGGCCGCGACAGCGTGTGCCCCACCCAGACGCCAGATCTCGGTCACGCCTGCCGCTTTCGCCGCGGCCAGCACAGCCGGCTGCATCCGCCCGGGAGGCGTCACCATAGCAATCCGGTCCACGCCCGCGACCTTGGCCGGAACGGCATTCATCAAAACGGTCGAGGGATAGGCCGCCCGGCCACCGGGCACATAGATGCCCACCGCCTCCAAAGGTGTCCAGCGCCAGCCCAGACGCGTGCCCGTCTCATCCGTCCATTGGGCATCGGCGGGTCTTTGGCGTGCGTGATAGGTGCGAATGCGCTCAGCGGCAAAATCGATGGCATCGCGCACGGACTGCGGACAGGCCGCTGCCCCCGCCTCAATCTCATCGGCCGTCACCCGCAAGGTCTCTTCGGTCAGCGAAGCGCGGTCAAACTGCTCGGCGAAACGCAGGACCGCAGGCAGGCCTTCGGTCTTCACCGCCTGCACGATCGCCGCCACAGCCACATCAACCTCGGCCGCAGAGCCGCGTTCCTCGTGCAAAAAGGCGCGAAAATCAGCAGCAAAACCGGGATCGGAAACATTAAAACGGCGCATGGCTCTTACTCAGGTCAGGTCGTGCTTGGGCGTATTAGGGGTTGGCCATGGAGAACTAAGGTCAGCGGCGATAATATCAATCACCTCGACCTCGGCGCGCAGGTCCCCTCCCCCCGCAAAGGTCAGGATGATGGCCCCGCCCGGCGCCTCGCCCGGCTCGAAACTGATGGTCAAGAGCTCGACCACCGCATCCTTGGCATCGCGGCGAAGGTTGCGCGTCTTGACGGCCATCACGCCGCCGAACTGCAGGCCTGTGCGGACGCGTTCTTGCGTGCGGGCACCATTTTCCCAACGATAGCGATTGAGGGCCAAGGTCAATTGGCGCGCCGAGGCCTGATAGGCGATATCGCCGATCTGACAGACGGCGTCTTGCAAGGCCGCCGAGATCACCGCCAGATCGTCCGTGTCCTCAGCCAACAGTCGCAAGGGGGCCTTTGAAGCCACCATTGAGCCTAGTCCTCTTCTGATCCAGAGCCCTTGATCCGGCGCACATTGGCTCCGCAAGCGCCGAGTTTTTCTTCCAAACGTTCAAAGCCGCGATCCAGATGATAGACGCGGTTGACGATGGTTTCGCCCTTGGCGGCCAATCCGGCGATGACCAAGCTGACAGAGGCGCGCAGATCGGTGGCCATGACCTGGGCCCCATTGAGCCGCTCGACCCCGCGCACCCGCGCCTCGCCGCCATGGACCGAAATGTCAGCACCCAGACGCGCCAGCTCGGGCACATGCATGAAGCGGTTCTCAAAGATCGTTTCGCGAATGACGCTTTCGCCTTCAGCCGTGGTCATCAGGGCCATAAATTGGGCCTGAAGGTCGGTGGCAAAGCCGGGATAGGGCGTGGTGTCGATATTGACCGCCCTTAACCGACCCGGCCCACGACGAATGATCATGCCGTCTGCGGTTGGCGTAACGCTGACACCAGCCTCAATCAGCTTATCGGTCAGAGCTTGGTTAAAGTCGAAGCGGGTGTTGGTCAGGCGCACCTCGCCTCCGGCCATGGCCGCTGCCAAGGCATAGGTGCCGGTCTCGATCCGGTCCGCAATGACCGCATGGCTGCCGCCGCCCAGACGGGCAACGCCGGTGATAGTGATGGTCGAGGTCCCCGCCCCTTCGACCTTGGCCCCCATCATATTCAGACAGTCGGCCAGATCGCCAATTTCCGGCTCGCAAGCCGAATTGTGCAAGACCGTCACGCCCTCGGCCAGAACCGCTGCCAGCATGGCGTGCTCGGTCGCACCGACGGAAACGAATGGGAAGGTGATCTCTGCGCCGCGCAGGCCGCGTGGGGCCTGAGCAAAGACGTAGCCATCATGCAGGTCGATGGTCGCGCCGAGGGCCTCCAAGGCCTTTAGGTGCAGATCCACAGGCCTTGCCCCGATGGTACAGCCGCCGGGCAAGGACACCTTGGCATGGCCGGTGCGCGCAATCAGCGGCCCCAGAACATTGAACGAGGCACGCATCTGGCGCACCAGATCATAGGGCGCAATGGCCCCAAGAATTTCGGGTGTGTGCAGAAGGGTCTCAGGACCCTCTGGGCCTTCGCGCTCTATCAGTTCCGCGCCAAGCCGTTGCAGCAGCCGCCCAAGAAACGTGGTGTCCGCCAAACGCGGCATGTTGGTCAGCCGCACGGGCTGATCGGTCAAAAGACTGGCCGCCATCAATTTGAGCGCGGAGTTCTTAGCGCCACTGATCGGGATGGTCCCGTTCAACTCTGCGCCGCCGATAATGGCGATACGGTCCATAGATCCCTCGAAAGTTCGGACGAAGGCAAACCCGTCCACCCCTTGTTTGCGGCGTCGTTCTACAACAGGCAAGACACGGTTGCGAGGGGCCGTTTTGTTGGGGGGTGAATTGAAGGCGAAACAAGCCCCCCTTCGGCGCTTCGAAGGTCGGGGCACTTCCTCGTGCTTCGACGGGCTCAGCATGAGGAAGACTCGCGTTATTGCGAGGCGCATCGCGCCGAAGCAACCTAGGGGAACACCACATCAGGTTAGGGTCAGTCCCCTGGGTTGCTTCGCTGCGCTCGCAATGACGCTGGCGCGCTAACAAACAAGGCGAGGTAGGTCGGTCCAAGATTAGGTGCACTTCCTCGTGCTTCGACAG
>CAISGS010000398.1 GCA_903884915.1 uncultured Caulobacteraceae bacterium
GCCAGAACGCGGTTCTCGGTCGGGTGCAGGATCATATTGTCCAGACGATAGTCGCCATGGACGATCGAGGTCATGTCGTCCTCGGGCGCACTTTGCGGCAAGAAATCCATCAGACTGTTCATCGATGGAATGACCTGGGTCTCTGAGGCCCGGTACTGCTTGCTCCAACGGTCGATCTGGCGCGAGAAATAGTTCCCCGGACGGCCATAGTCGGCCAAGCCGATGGCGGCATAGTCGGTATTGTGTAGGGCCGCTAGCGTATCGATCTCAGCGCCATAGATCTCGCCCCGATCCTTTGGCGTGCTGTCTTCGAGGCGACCGTCCCACAGGATGCGGCCCTCAACCATGCCCATAACATAGAACATGGTGCCCAGAACGCTTTCGTCGGTGCAAAGCGCATAGGCCTTGGCGACGGGGAAGTTGGTCTTGTTGAGACCCGAAATGACCTTGAACTCGCGGTCCACCGCATGGGCCGAGGGCAAGAGCTTGCCGGGGGGCTTGCGGCGCAGAACATAGCGCTGATTGGGCGTGATCAATTGATAGGTCGGGTTGGACTGACCACCCTTGAACTGACGCACCTCTAGGGGACCGGCATAGTCCTCGACATTGGCCTGCATCCAGACAGCCAGAGCCGCCTCATCAATCCTGTGGCGCTCGTCCACATCCTTGGTGCCGGAAAAGGCGTCTTGAGGGGCTTCTACGGCGGCCATGTGGTTTCTCCCGAACACTTGCTTGGCTGGAGTTTAACGATGGAGCCTTGTGAGACAAGGCCCCCAAGGGTGGCAATTGCGAGGAACTAGAGGGCGCGCCAACCAATATCGGTGCGGTGGAAGCCTTCGGGCCAGTCGATCTTGGCAACGGCATCATAGGCCTTGGCCCGCGCCTCGGTCAGGTCGACGCCGCGGGCACAGACATTGACCACCCTGCCCCCGGCGGCGCGAAGGCTGCCATCGGCGGCACGCTCGGTTCCGGCATGGAAGATCGCCACATCGGGTCCAAAATCCTGCTCAAGCCCTGTAATCACAGAGCCGGTGACCGGCGCATCCGGATAGCCCGGCGCGGCCAAGACCACGCAGATTGCCGCCTCATCATGCCACTGCGGCGCGGGAAGCTGCGCCAAGGTGCCGGTGGCGACGGCCAGCAGATAGGGCACCAGATCGCTCTTTAAACGCAGCATCAGGACCTGACATTCGGGGTCCCCGAAGCGGGCATTATATTCCACCAGCTTTGGCCCTGTCGGCGTCAGCATCAGACCGGCATAGAGCACGCCGCGATAGGGATAGCCCTCTGCGGCCATCCCGGCGACGGTCGGGGCGATCATCTTCTGCTCGGCCTCGGCCATCAGGGCTGGGGTTAGAACAGGGGTGGGAGAATAGGTACCCATACCGCCGGTATTGGGACCCTTATCGCCATCAAAGGCGCGCTTATGGTCCTGCGCTACACCAAACAGCATGGCCGTCTGGCCATCGCTGAGGGCAAAGAGCGAGGCCTCCTCGCCGGTCATGAACTCTTCGATCACCACCCGCGCGCCAGCCTGACCGAACCGTCCGCCGAGCATGTCGTCAATGGCGGCCTCGGCCTCGATGCGGCTCTCGGCAATGACCACGCCCTTGCCCGCCGCCAAACCATCGGCCTTGATCACATAGGGGGCCGCAAAGCCATCAAGGAAAGCCTTGGCCAGACCGGCGGCCTCGAACACGCCATAGGCGGCGGTAGGAATATTGTGGCGGGCGGTAAAGTCCTTGGTGAAGGCCTTAGAGGTCTCCAACTGCGCGGCCTCTTGGGTTGGACCAAAGCAGGGAATGCCCAGCTCCGCCAACCGGTCCGCCAGACCGCGCTCGAGCGCCGATTCGGGACCCACCACGACAAGATCCGCCGCGATCTCTTGCGCCACCGCCACCAAGGCCTCGACATCGGTGACCTTGATCGGCCGGGTTTCACAAAGGGCCGCAATGCCCGGATTGCCAGGCGCTGCCACCAGACGCCCAACCAGCGGCGAAGCGGCGATCTTCCAAGCTAGGGCGTGTTCGCGGCCGCCCGATCCGACGAGAAGAATGTTCATAGACCTGCCTTTGGCGCGCACCGCGGCGGGCGTCAAGTCGGGCTGATCGACGAGGCCCTGTGGAACCCTTTGCCCTCGGCTCACCTTGGCCTCTATAGTCAGCCCATGACTGACTCTGCGTCCAATGCTGCGGCCTTTTCGGTCTCCGAGCTCGCCTTCTCTCTGAAGCGGACCTTGGAGGATGCCTACGGCCATGTGCGACTGCGCGGTGAGGTGTCCAAGGTTACGCGCCACAGTTCCGGCCATGTCTATCTGACCCTCAAGGATGATAAGGCCGCCATTGATGGGGTGATCTGGAAGGGCGTCGTGCGCGGCCTCGCCTGTAAGCCTGAGCAGGGGCTGGAGGTCATTGCCACCGGCAAGATCACGACCTTCCCGGCCTCGTCGAAATATCAGATCGTGATCGACAGTTTGGAACCGGCAGGCATTGGCGCCTTGCTGGCGCAGCTCGAGCGATTGAAGGCCAAGCTTCAGGCAGAGGGCCTGTTTGATCCGGCCAAGAAGCGGCCAATTCCTCAGATGCCGACGGTCATTGGTGTCATTACCAGCCCGACCGGCGCGGTGATCCGCGACATTCTCCACCGCATCCGCGAGCGCTGGCCCTGTCATGTTCTGGTCTGGCCCGTGGTGGTTCAAGGCGATCAGGCAGCCCAACAGGTCGCCGCCGCCATTGCTGGTTTCAACAGCTTGGGCCGCGATAGCAAGGTCCCGCGCCCGGATGTCCTGATCGTGGCCAGAGGCGGCGGCTCGGTCGAGGACCTCTGGGCCTTTAATGATGAAGCCTTGGCCCGCGCGGTGGCGGCCAGCACGATCCCGGTCATCTCTGCCGTCGGGCATGAGACCGACACCACCTTGATTGATTTTGTCTCGGACCGCCGCGCCCCGACCCCGACGGCTGCCGCCGAAATGGCCAGCCCGGTCTTGGCAGAGCTGAAAGCCGCCGTGATGGATCTGGATCGGCGGCTGATGCGGGCCGGGGGGCGTCTCCTAGAAGATCGCCGCGTGCGGCTTTCTGCGACCAGCCGGGGCCTGCCACGTCCTGCGGACCTGCTGTCGGTCGCCAGCCAGAGATTTGACCTTTCCGCCGGACGGCTCAATGCGGCCCTCGAGCGCAATGTCAGCCTGCATGACCGCGACCTTATGCGCTTTGCCGCGCGCCTGACACCGAGCCTTCTGGACCGCCCTCGCCGCTTGAAGGCCGAACGTCTGGGTGACCTTGCCACTCGCTTGGGCCTCGCCACCCGCCGCGCAGCCGATCAGGCCGAACGACGGGCCAGACTGCCAGATCTTGCCGCACGGATGGCGGGCGCGGTGGACCGCAGACTGTCGGCGGCAACCGAGCGTCTGTCTGGGCTCGACAAGCTGCGGCTATCGCTCGATCCGAACCGCCCATTGGAGCTGGGCTTTGCCCGTGTGCACCATGCCGATGGCAGCCTTGCAAGAAGCGGCGCTGAGTTGGCCGAAGGTGAAGCCGTGCGTTTGGTCTTTGCTCACGACAGCCGCCAAGCCCTGATCAGCGACGCCGCCGCGCCACCCCCGACGGCAAAACCTCAGAAGGTCCCGTCCAAAAAGACCGCCGAGGGCTCACAAGGCAGCCTGTTCTAGACCTGACAGTTCTTAGGGGGTAAAAGGGCAGCATGAACGCGTTCGACAGAGACAAGATTGCAAAGGCTGGAGAGCCCGCCGTCCTCCATTACGGGGATGGCGAGTTCGTGGTGATGAAGCCCGGTGCCTTTGTTCTATGCGCGGTGACGGGGCAGAAAATCCCCTTAGAGGCTCTGCGCTATTGGAACCCGATTGCTCAGGAGGCCTATGCCGGACCTGAGCAGGCCTTGGTGCGTTGGCAGGCCCTAAATCCTAAGGCCTAGCCCGAAACCTTTTTTGCGGGACAGGCATCTTTACAGATCATCGAATTTTAACCGTTACAGTTGCCTGTTACTTTAGACAAAGTGTAACAACGAAACCTAAGATAGGTTGGGGCCCGATCGCCGCGATGCGAAAGCGAGGGTCACTCGGCCTATCTCTACAGTTGAAGCGATCAAATTGGTGTCTGGAGCTACGGAAACATGAGTGCCAAACTTGGCGCGCTCCGCGTGTTGTTGATCGACGACAATGCTAATATGCGCTCAATCATTGCCGCCATCTTAGAAGGCATCGGCATCAAGGATGTCCGCCACGCCAAGGACGGCGAAATTGGCCTTGGCATTTTGCGCGAGTGGCCCGCCGATATTGCCATTATCGACTATCTGATGAGCCCGATCGATGGCTTGGAGTTTACACGCAAGATTCGCCATGGGCGCGGCGCGCTGAACAACCAACTGCCGATCATTATGGTAACCGGATATGCTGATCGCATCCGGGTTCTGGAAGCGCGCGATGCTGGGGTGACCGAGCTGGTGGTGAAGCCCGTGACGGCCAACGCTGTGCTCACACGGTTAAATCAGGTGATCTATAAGCCGCGATCCTTTGTCCGAACCGATGACTATTATGGCCCAGACCGGCGCCGTAGAAGCGATCTAGCCTATATTGGCCCCATGAGGCGCAAGGACGATCTCAATCCAAAGTCCCGCGTCGTCCATATCTAGCGCCGCTAGATGGCGGATTTGGCGACGCGCTCAGCTAAGTCCGCATAGACCTTATTAGGCCAGCGTTTGTGGACCCAGAACCACTCCTCGGGTCGCTCGCGAATGCGCTCTTCCATGAAGCGATTGATCAGGCTGACCCCGGCCTCGATATCGGCGCTGCGATCCCCCGTCCGGGGCACGGTGATGGGATCATGCACAACCACCTTGAACCGCGCGCCCTTGGTTCGCTGTACGGACATGGGCTGAAGCACTGTTCCAAATCGGAGGGCCAACCTCGTCGGTCCCGGCGCCGTGTGGGCCAGATGGCCAAAGAACGGCGCCGCCACGCCGCCATTGAACTTTTGATCATTCATCAGCGCGACGGACTCGCCGCGCCCCATGGCTTCCAGCAATTCACGCGCACCATCGCCGCCCTTCGGCGCAAAGAGCCGCACGCCATAGCGAAACCGGCTTTTCTTGATTCGATCATCGACATAGGGATTGTTGGCCGCCCGATAGGTCATTTGGCAGGTGACGCCCGAATCGACGATCGCGGCGGGCATGACTTCCCAGTTGGACAGATGGCCCGAGATAAAGACCACCGGTAGGCGTTCCGCGGCGATCTGATGCAGGCGCTCGATGTTGACCACCTCGACGCGGCCCGTGGAGGGCAAGATGCGGTCCATCAGGGAAAATTCAGCAAAGGCGCGGCCAAAACCATCCCACTGCGCCACCAAAACCCGTTTGCGCTCCACATCGGACATGTCCGGAAAGGCCAGACGCAGATTACGGTCTGCAACCTTATGAGCGCCCGACAAGGGCCCCAGAGCCCGCAACACGGCCCCGCCCATGGCCGAGGCCCAATCGACCGGCAGCAGGCGAAACAGGGTGGTGAAGATGTCAAAGCCTAGCGCCTCTAAGCGCCAGATCACATCCTGCTGCAGTGAGATTTTCGGGTCGGACATGCCTCTGTTTAGTCCGCCAAGGCCGGTCCTTGCAACGGACAGCTTTCGCCTACCGGGAGACCGGCATGCCCCTTGCGGGAGAATCCCCTGACTGTCCCGTATTGAGACAGTCGCAAGGACAGGGTTTCTCCTCATGATCGGCGACATTGATCAGCATCTCGGCAATCGCGTTCGGCGACGCAGACGCCTTCTTGGCCTGACTCAGTTGCAATTGGCTGAAAAGGTCGGGGTCCGGTTTCAGCAGGTCCAAAAATACGAATGTGGTGCCAACCGCATGTCGGCCTCTCGCGTCTGGCAGTTGGCCATGGCCCTTGAGGTGCCAGTCGCCTATTTTTATGACGGACTATCCGATGAAGCCGAGCCAGCGGCAGAGCATGAGCGCCGAGACATGTTCGCTCAAAAGGAAACATTGGACCTGATCAAGGCCTATTACGACCTTGATGAACGCCCACGTCGCCGCCTGCTCGATCTGGCCAAATCCTTGAACAGCGACTTGGAACCAATCTGAGCGATCTGGCTTTTCAAGGTTCCGGCGTCAGGCTAAGCCATAGTCCATGAGCACCCTGACCCTTGATCGTCTCGAGTCCCTCGAGGACTTCATCCTTCGCCTGAACGCCGAGGCGGCGCAGGTGATCTTGCCCCTGTTCCGCGCCGACCACGGGCTGGAGAATAAGGCCTCGCACGGGGCCTTCGATCCGGTGACCGCCGCCGACAAGGGCGCAGAGGCTGCGATCCGGCACCTGATTTCCAAGACCTTCCCAGATCACGGCGTGATCGGTGAGGAATATGGTGAAGATCGCCCCGACGCCGAATTTGTCTGGGTCCTCGATCCCGTCGATGGCACCCGGGCCTTTGTGGCGGGCCTGCCGGTTTGGACGACCCTCATTGGCTTGCGCTATCAAGGCGCGCCGGTCCTAGGCCTGATTGGCCAAGCCTATCTGGACGAGGCCTTTGTCGGGTCCAAGGCCTTGGGTTCGCGGCTCATTCGCGGGACCTCGTCCGTGCCGCTCAAGGTGCGCGCCTGCCCGCAACTGAGCGACGCCGTTATCGCGACCACCGATCCGGGTCTGTTTGACGCCCACGAGGCCGCGGCTTGGACCGATGTCCGCGCCAAGTCCCGGCTGGCCCGGTTTGGCTGCGATGCCTATGCCTATGCCATGGTCGCGCTGGGCAAGATGGACCTGATCCTCGAGACCGGCCTGAAGAGTTGGGATATCGAGGCAGCCATCCCGGTCATCGAAGGCGCTGGCGGTAGTGTATCAGATTGGCACGGTCGCCCGATCAGTGCGACGCCGGCTCTGGCTGGTGGTCAAATGGTGATTGGCGGAGATCAGGCCTGCCTCGAACAGGCGCTGGCCTGCCTGACCCAAGCCGCTAAGGGCTAGGGCGCGACCTCGTCGGCAAGCGCATCAAAGGCCTGCCAGAAGGGCGCGC
>CAISGS010000399.1 GCA_903884915.1 uncultured Caulobacteraceae bacterium
AATGGCCTTGGCGGCCTGATGTCTCAAACTGCAGAGGCCGCAGCGGCGCTGGAGTCCCTCAAGGGTCCGGCCCAGAACGCGGCCAAATCTATCGACGAGGCCTTTTCCCGCGCCGGGAGCAGCCTGGCCCACAGCCTCACCCGCGCGGCGGACGATGGACGGATCAGTCTGCAGGAGCTGGCCCGAGGGGTGCTCGATGCGGTCAATGCGGCGGCGGGAATCGGCTCGGGCGGTAAGGGCGTTTCGGGGCTCGGCGACATCCTGTCCAAGGTCTTGACCCAGACCTTTGCGGGCGCACGCGCCGATGGCGGATCGGTAACAGCGGGCGGCGCCTATCTGGTCGGTGAGCGCGGCCCAGAAATTTTCCGTCCACAGACGAGTGGTCTGATCGAGAGCCAAGGCGCAGGCGGGGCCATGACCGTCAATATTGCCGTGAGCCCCTCCGACGGCGGGCTTTTGCGCTCTGACGCGCAACTGGCTCAGGCCTTGGCGCGGGCGGTCTCGCTCGGCGCGCGCAAACTTTAGGAGCCGCACACCATGGCCTTTCATGATGTCAGATTGCCCGCCCGCCTGGCCTTTGGTTCCAGCGGCGGGGTGGAGCGGCGCACCGAGGTGGTGACGCTGGCCTCTGGCTTTGAGCGCCGCTCGACGCCTTGGGCCCATGGTCGGCGCCGTTATCTGGTTGGGGCAGGGATCAGGTCGCTGGATGATGTCGCGGCCCTGACCGCCTTTTTTGAGGCGCGGCGCGGGCGGCTTCATGGCTTTCGGTTCAAGGACTTTGCCGACTGGAAGTCCTGCGCCCCGTCCCAGACCCCCGCACCGACCGATCAGAACTTGGGTGTGGGCGATGGCACCACGACCCGCTTTGTCCTGATCAAGCGCTATGGCACGGGCGCGGAGGCCTATGTTCGCACCCTCACCAAGCCCGTCGCAGGCACCTTGCGGGTGGCGGTGGCGGGCCGTGAATTGAACGGGTCGGCCTTTAGTCTCGACGCCCTGACCGGGGCCGTGAGCCTGTCATCCCCGCCCGCCATCGGGGCCGCCGTCACGGCAGGTTTTGCCTTCGACACCCCCGTGCGGTTCGACACAGATCGGCTCGACGTGACCCTCGAAGGGTTCGAGGCCGGACGAATGGTCGCCGCGCCCCTGATCGAGGTGAGGCTCTAGGATGCGCGCTTTACCCGATGAGTTGGCCAACCGCATCGAAAGCGGCGCGGCCTGCCTGTGCCACGTCTGGATCTTGACCCGCAAGGACCGCGTCAAGCTAGGCTTTACCGACCATGATCAGGATCTGACCGTGGCGGGTGTGCTGTGCCGCGCCGCCAGCGGATGGACCGGCGGGGTGGCCCATAGCGGCCTCGGGTTTGCGCCGGGGTCCCTTTCCGCCGAAGGGGCGCTCGATAGCGATGCCATGACGGAGGCTGATATTGCCGCCGGGCTCTATGATGGGGCCAGCCTTGAGCAGCGCCGGGTGGACTGGACAGCGCCAGACCTCGAGGTCCTGCTCTGGCGCGGGGTGATCGCGCGGCTGGTGCGCGAGGGCGAGCATTTCATTGCCGAGATTGAAGGCCCCCTCGCGGCGCTGGACCGTGTGGTGGGCCGAACCTTTGGGCGGCTTTGCGACGCGGATCTCGGGGACAATCGCTGCCGCGCGGTGGTGAGCCTTGGCCAAGACGGCGCAAGGCCATGTGATCACCCTGATCGGTCAGCC